>CAZTOO010000009.1:0-12815 GCA_964615215.1 uncultured Methanosarcinales archaeon | reverse complement strand
GCCTTCTGAATTTTTCATTGCAATCGACGCACCTAAACTCTTGCTGAGAAAACTTTCTTAAATTTCCTTTGGTATCTTTCATAAAGTGCTTATCTATGACCAACTTTGCAACATCTGAGGTGTCCACTGCCCTGATCTTCCGTGCAAGGTCCATCTGGCCTTCAAGCTTTTCCTGCATGCTGGGGAGTGTCTTGTAGGCGGAGCATAACACCCCTTGGTTGATGCTCGAGACGTGGTGGGTAAAGCCGAACCCTTCATACTGCCGGGGCGTGCCTAAATGCCTGTTCAGCTGTTCTATAGGAACTTCCCACGGATATTTCATCTGTAACGCTGCCTCGTAGAGGGCCAAAGGATAGCTCCAGACGACATCGATGCCATGCACCTGGTCGTCAACCTCGGTGGGGATGAGTTTTGCAGTCAGGACAAGAGGCGCATCCATGGTCCTGGATCCTCTTTTGTTGGGCAGATACTGCCTTGAAAAGTTGAGCAACGCATCCATCAACATCATCACGCAGCTTTCATCCCCGTCGCAGTCCCTTCGCATGGCTGCGTGGAACATGGGGTGGCAGTACATGCCCTGTGTCTTGGAAAAGCCGATGATCCTGCCCACGATGCCTGCTGAGGTGTGGGGTGCCAATCCTACGACTAGCTGCCCTACAAGGTCCTCTTTTGACTGGAGAGTATAGAATTGCTCTTGCCCATAGAGCTTCACCAGCAGCTTGTCGACGAACATGCACACATTGAAAAGCACCTCGTCTGCCTTGTCATCCGGGCTGTCCGGGCAGGAAGAGAGTATGACATCCTGGGGCTTCAGCTCCAGAAGCTGCTGGTCATGCAGCAGCGGTTCGCCAAAAAGGTCTTGAGTATAGCCCAGTTCCTTTAGCTTTTCCACACTTGTCCTGATCTCTGCTGGCTTGAAGTGTGTGATGGGGAGCTCAGTCATGTCATATCTGGTGGTGCCGTCTTTGTTGACATAGATGCCGAATTGCGCGCGCAGTATGCCTTTCACCAGATGCTCGGGGATGTGGTCTTTGTTTGATGTGCCTCTCACACCTTTCACCATATCCGGGTAGACTTTGTCCCCGATTATCTTCAACGCGTGCTCATAGGGCTTTTTGATGTCGATCTGCCTTCTCTTGTAGGTTTGAGCATCTGGCCTGGGAACATCCACCACCCCCTTGCTTCTGTCAAAAAACTGGTGCCTGGTCCAAGCCGCGCAGGAGTCGCATATGGGATATATGGTCCTGTTGCCGCAGGAATCGCAGATATAAAGTGGGAATTCTGCAGTGACTGTACCTTTTTCCATCGCTGCCTGGAAGCTTCTGAGTCTGCCTCCTTCATCCCCCACTGGAAAGAGCACATGTGGGCTACCCGTCAGGTGGCGCTGCTTTGCCTTCTCTGGCCTACCCATCCTGGCGCCTATGAAGGTGCCTGCCTTGTCCCGTATGAGAATGGCAGACTGCCTGTTAATGATATCAAGGGGTTTGAGAGAAGCATCTTCTGTATCCTTCTCTGCCCGGGGAAGGGAAAAATGTTCTTTTGAAAACAAATGGAGCAGAAGAGAGGCATAGTCGGGGCCTATTACCAGGTATTCTTCTCCGGAAAAATGGTGTGGGATTCCTAACAGCTCGAAAATCCTTTTTTGCTCTGTGGTGACGTTGATGGTGATTTTGGTGCCGCCGTGCTCTTTGAGGATATTCGCCTTGTTTTGGAGAAGCCTTATGAATTCTGTGAGTTGGGAGGTGGAGAGTGTCGAATAGTAGAAAGTATAATAGGGATGGAGAGGCACGGAGTAGGCTTCAGAGAGCGATAAAACCTCTTCCGGAGACAGAGGGAACAACGGATTTTCAAAGAGTTTGCTTGCTGTTTCTTCAGAAAGAATGGTCTTGCCTGCTATTTTTCCTGGATCATTCTCTTTCTGCTTGAGTTCCAGAAGCCACCACTCCTCGCAATAGCCTGCAGGCGCCAAAGGATGGTTGTTCTCGCTGAAATCACCGTAATTCACCAGGATGTCCCCCAGATAGAGTATCTCGTCACAATGCTGCGCTGCCTCTTTTGCCTGTGCAGAGGAGGCAATGCGGATGACCTCGCCGGTGGTAAGCTTTACTATAGGACCTTCGATGGTGTCGCAGGTAGTCATGGAAGACGCTTTTCCTGGCCGCTCAATCTTGAGTTGTGTGCCTACTGCAACATATCTGTTCAGGAGAAACATGGTGAAAGGGGAAATTGCCGCAGAGGAGAATCCTGAGGTCCTTGTCCTGCCGTAGCGCAGCCTGAAGCCCCCGTTCGCCATGGGGTGTGTCAGGACAGGCCTTCCTGCGACAAGATCTGCGATGAAAGTATAGTTCGGTGCCAGGCCTTTCTCCTTCTTTTCGTCCTTCTTTTTCGTGTGCGCCTGTATCTTCCTCTGGAGCGAAAGATACTCGTCGAGGAACTCCCATTCAAGCCTGAAGTCCTTACCCCACTTCCCCAGCCTCTTCCAGAGTTTTTTTGATTTCTGCGCAAGCCCCTCTGCCATGACGAGGCACATCCCCCCCCTTATCCTGTTCGTCTCTATCCTCGGGAGGTCTTTGAAGTTTGAGACATCAAAATCTTCTGTGGGGTCCCCGTTGATTTCGACAGGGAGATGTCCTGCCAGGAACTCTATCTCTTCCTTGCTTGGAAGATATTGGAGATTGGTGGCCCGCTCGTGATAGTCATAGATTTCAGAGACTGCGCGTTTCACTTCATCCGGTTGAGGATCGAAAGGTGCATAGCCGTTGACTGCCCTGACATAGTCTGCGATAATCACACATACCGAGGCGGCTGTGCCTCCTGCGCCCCTGATCGGACCTGAAAAAAATAAGGAGATGTAGTCCTGTCCGTCCTGCCGTTTCTTGATTTTGAGTTCGACAAACCCCTCAAGCGGTGCGGAAACCACCCCCACGGTGGCATAGGCAAATCCGCACCTGATGCCGACTTCCATAGCCTCGCGCCTGTCTGCAAAGGGGCAGAATTTTTCCTGTGAGACCTCTGCTGCGATCTTGAGCGCCACTCTCCAGTCCAGGGGAGAGAACTCCTTCTCCAGCTCAAGTATCCTTTCCACCATCCCCTTGCCGACAAGCTGTGGGGCAACCAGCTTCATAAGCCCCTCCACCCTTTCTGCCATGTTTTTTGCGAGAGGGATGTCGACTGTTGTTTCGGGGTCGTATCCTCTTTTTCTGGCCTTCTCCGCATGCTCATATGCTTTTTTGGTATGCTCATCGAGGAAGGAGAAGTACTCTTCCATATTTTTGGATTCTTTTGAGTCTGCCATGGGTTGTTTTCCCCTGTTAGAGTGTAAACTTCAGTATTTTGATTTCTCTTGTTTTGAGATTTATGATAGGGAGTCTTGCAGGTGTCGGATGGTGCCCTACTTTTTCCTGGAAAGGAGTGGTGTCCTGCCAGCAGGAGCTGCATATCAGCTGCACATTCCTGTAGAGAGAGACTGAAGAGGTGTGGATATGGCCGCTCACGAAGATGTCAGGCACCTTGTCTATCACAAGATAGTCGTGGTCGACATCGGGGATGAAGAGGGTCGAGGTATGGACAGGCGCAAGATGCCTTTTCCTGAGAAGGAAGCGCATGATGGTGTCTGGCTTGTCATATGCCTTCTGTTCACGGAGAGAATCCACGTTCTGCGCATAATAGTCATAGCTGTAGCCGTGATAGAGCAATATGTTGAACCCTTCGAAGTGGGGTGTGGCTGCGATATTTACGAGGGAAGGATTGGTGCAGAGCCTGGCATTCTTCATTTCGTAGAAAAGCTTCGCCACATCCTGGCCCAGCTTCGGCTGCGGCTCTGCCAGGCGCAATGCATCATGGTTGCCTGGTGAGATGATGAGGACTTTGTTGCCGGGCACCAAAGAGAGCAATTGTGCGCATTCTTCATATTGCTGGTAGATGTCTGGATGTGTCAGTTCTGTTTCCTGGCCGGGATAGACTCCCACCCCATCCACAAGGTCCCCCACCACAAAGACGTATCTCCCCAGTGAGGCTATCCTCTTCTGCTCCTCGTTCCCAATCTCCCCTCTCAGCCAGTTGATGGCCTTCATGAACTCTTCCCTGAGGAAAAATTTCGAGCCGACATGGATGTCTGAGAAGAAGACAGCATACTCTTCCTTCTCCGCCTTTTTCAGCTCATTCACCATAGGAACATCCGGCCAGAGCACGTTGGTGGAGAACAGCACATTATCCCCCGGAACCCCTATGACTGCAATCACTTCATCATGCACGATGTCCCTGCACTGCTGGAAGAGGTCTGGCTTGTTCTTGTTCACCATGACATGGATGGTGCCTGTGGGGTCTTCAAGAGTCATCATGAGATTGTGGTTCTTGGTGAAACGGACATCTGACACAATGCCGATGATAGAGACTGTCTCTCTTTCCTTCTTCTTCTTGAGGTTGCTGATGGAGATGAGGTTCTCGACTTCCTGTCTCCGCATGAGGAAGCTCCTGAGGGAGGTGTAACGGGCATTGTAGTGTGCCACAAAATCCATGACCTCTCTTTTCTTTTGGTTCTCCTTGTAGTTGAAGAGGATTTCCACAGACGGCACTTCTTGTTCGGTTGGCTCTGGTGGTGGCGGGGGCGCAATGAACTTCTCCTCCTTGAGAAGAGCCAGCATTTTCTCATATCCTGTGCTCTGCTTCGTCGTCTCGCGCTGATAGCGCAATGCCTCAAGGTCCTTTCCATGGAAGTCTGCTGCTTTTCCGGACCTGTAGAGGAAGAGAAGGTCTTTAGTGAGGACAGAGATATGGTTTCTCTTCATGGAAATGAGTATTTCAAGCAACTCCTCCTTGCTTAATGGGAGAAGTTCCTTTTCATGGAGGACATCAGAAGAGAGGAGCACGCCTTTCTTGAGAAACCAGTGTACAAGATTCTGTGTGGATAGCTCTTGTGCTAATGCTGTATCATCTGCCATGGTAATCCGCCTTCTTTGTGTTCAGAGACTTTTGGCGATTAGGTAGCAGGTCTTTACTCGCTACTACAAGGGAAGAGAAAAGGGCAGTCCATTAATAAGCTTTTGCAATCGTCATCTTCGCTCGGATTTGATGCGCTTTCACTGCTCAAACTGGAGGCTGTCAGAAAGCTGTTTTTTCAGTGTGATGAAGGTGGAGGGGGCCATGTCAAGGGTGATCTCCCTGGTCCTCCCATACCTCCCTTTCGAGATGAGCCTGATGTTGATGATGCCCAGCATGTCCTGCTCTGCGATGATGTCAGAAACTCTTCGCTGGGTAAGTGCCCTCACTCCCACCTGGACGCATAATTTCTTGTAGAGGTCATACACTTCTCCTGTGAAGATCAGCTGGTCCTTTTTCTGCTCATACTGCAGAAGGATGGCATAGAGCACAAGCTGGAATTGTTTTGGCTGGGTGGAGACTGTCTCGTGGAGGCTGTCCTTCTCTATCTTCTGTTCCGCCTCGTCTAGGTATTTCATGGTGAGCATGCTCTCGTTTTTCCTTTCCGCAAGCTCTGCAGCGACCCTGAGGAGTTCAAGCGCACGGCGTGCATCTCCATGCTCCCGGGCAGCATAGGCAGAGCACTTCTCTATGACACCTTCCTCGACAACCCCCTCTTTGAAGGCGTCTTTCACCCGTCCAAGGAGGATGTCCTTGATTTGGAGTGCGTTGTAGGGAGGGAAGACAATCTCTTCCTCACTCAATGAGCTTTTCACCCTTGGATCCAGGTTGTGGGTGAAGTTGCTGCTGTTGGAGATGCCGATAAGGGTGACGACTGAATTCTTCAGTTCAGTGTTGATCCTGGTGAGATTGTAGAGCACGCTGTCTCCTGCTTTTTTCACCAGATAGTCGATCTCATCAAGAACGAGAAGCACCGTCCCCTTCTCCTTGTCTACTGCAGAATAAAATATCTTATAGACCTCATCTGTGGGGAGTCCTGTGGGAGGTATGTCTTTTCCAAGCTCTCTCGCCATATGCGCTATCAGCCTGTATTCTGTGTCTGCAATCTTTTTCAGCTTGCAGTTAATGTAAAGGAAACGGAGCTGGACGTTGTTTTTCTTAGCCACTTTCATAAGTTCAGAGACTGTGTGCTGGACAGTCACTGTCTTTCCTGTGCCTGTCTTCCCATAGATGAAGACATTTGAGGGCTTTTCCTGTTTGAGGCCTGGAGCAAGTATGCCCGCAAGAGAATGTATCTGCTCGTCTCTGTGCACAACCCTGGAGGGGATATAGGACTGTTGAAGCAAAAGCCTGTTCTGGAAAAGCGGCTCTCTTTTCAGGAAACTCTCAAAAAACGATCCCAATTCTGGCATGTGTTCCCCCCAATTTCCAGAAGAAACTTGGGTTATTTAAGCTTTGTCTTTTCTCTCCCCCCTTGGTTTCTGGTGGAGTGTTGTCTGTTTTGGTGTTTGTCGTGGTCTGGTGTGGGTGCTTGGTTTTTTCTCTGTGTTTTGGTGTGTTGTTGTCTCGATTTCTTTTATTCTCGGTTTTCTCTCTTTTATATACTATTATATATATTATATATAATATATTTCTATATAGAATATAATAAACACCCAAAAAACAGACAAAAAAAGAAAACAGAGGAAAAACCCAAGAAAAAGTTCCACAAGAAACACAGGGGAGAGAGCAAAAACGGAAACCACACAGCATCCTAGAAATAAAACCTGAAAAGAACGCACTGCTAGAACAGTGGGTTCTTTCCAGGAAAAAAGAGGTGACTACATAAATTCAATAATCCTTATTTTTCCCAGACACGATCAAACATCTTAGCTACAGAGCCTGCAAAATGCGGGGTATTCACCCATATGCCTGTATCATAAGAGGCATGGACGTCCTTATCAGAACTGACCATGAACGTCAGATTCTGCCCATCCACCACCACAAACCTGGAATCGATATCTTTCACAGATCTGACATCAGCAACCTTCTGCAGCTCCTTTAGTGTCTCCATATCCGCTTTCTGAAGGGGGGCGCCTATCCTGATTTTTATGTTGCTTCCCTTTGCTTTTGCCAATACCTTCTTCAGATGTTTTGCTTTTCTTTCCAGACCCTCATCAGAAGTCATGATATACACAGAGTGCTTGGCGTTCTTTATCTGGGATTCGATATGGTTATAGAGGTTATTCCTTCCTCTTATGGCGCCGCTCATCTCGTGGGGCTCTACAATATCAATGCCTTGCTTATAGAGGAGACCCAACTCTTCAAGAGTGTCGCTGCCTTTCAGCTCATCAAGATGCTCAGTCATCTCCTGGGCATCTTCCTGCATCTTCTTTTTGACCCTGTCCAGCACCTCTGAAGGAGGCAATGCAAGGTATTTTATGGGCTTTCCTATTTTTGTGACGATAAATCCCTTCTTTTCCAGGCTTTCGAGAACATCATAACTCCTGCTTCTCGGAACATTTGCAATATCGCTCAATTCTCCTGCTGAGGACACTCCCCTGCTGAGCAATGCAGTCCACAACTTTGCCTCATAGCTGTTCAGTCCTAATTCCTTGAGTTTGTTAACAAAATCCTTTTTTACGATCATGATTACACCTTCATCTATTCTTTACAGCAATTGTTCCTACTGTATAGTAAAAACAAGTTATATATAAACATTTCGCTCTTTTACCAGACTTTAGTGATAACAGTAGGGAAACCCCTCTACTAACCCAGCCAACAAAAAGGTTTTTATATGATGAGGGTGATTGATATGTCCATCCTTAGTATAAAAAGGAGGGAACACAATGGAACCGCTTTCAGTCCAGGGAGCAACTCTCGCAATCATCATCGGCACTTTAGCAGCCATCGTCTACAGCCTGCGCGTCCTTGTCATCATGGAGAGGCGTATGGCCAAGGTTGAGATCCATCTTGAAAGGATAGCAGAGCAGGTGGTGCGTGAAGAGCTCAAGATTGAGAAAGAGATAAAGTCTGAAGAGGGCAAGTTCAAAAAGGCCTTGAGAAGGAGAAGATAAGCTGTTTTCTTTCATTTCTCCTTTCCCGCTTTCTTCTACTTCAATGCTTCTGCAAGGATGCCGCTGCAGTCTATTCTATTGCTCTTATGGGGGATGGTGTTGCAGGTCACTACTTTAGTATTCAACTGCCTGAGCTTTTCATAGGCATGTTTTGCGAATATCCCATGCACCCCTATACAGAAGATGTTCTTTGCACCCAGCTTTTTCACATCCTTCACCACTTCCATCATCGTATGGCCTGTGCTGATGATGTCGTCTACAATCACCACGCCCCTCCCTTCCAAAGATTTCTCTGAATCGAAGTCAATGTTCACCTTCTCGGAGCTGTAACGTGTTTTACTCAACACATGCACTTCAGCCTTCAGGTCTCCAGACACACGCTTCGCCCACTGGAGGGATTCCTCATCCGGCCCCACCACAATAGGATTTTTCACATTGTTGTGTATGAACTCCGCAATGGCATCTGCTGCAGTCAGTCTTGTGGTCTCACAGGTATAAATCTCACCAAGGGACGCATGTCGGTGAAGATGCGGATCCATGGTGACGAGCTGGTCTATATATCTCGAAAGCAGCCTTGCCACCACAGTCCCTGCAACAGCCTCTCCCACATGAAACCTCTTGTCCTGGCGCATGTAGCAGAGGTAAGGAGCCACCAACACCACCTTCTTTGCCCCGAGCTCTTTTGCAGTCGTTGCTGCGAAAACGATCTCAAGAATTTTTTGGTTTGGCGCATGCAGGCTCTGTATCAGCACCACCACCTTTCCCTCCACAGGAACTGGGAGCCTCACCAACAGCTCTCCGTCAGGGAAGACAGAGACGGAAAGGGGTGCAAAAGCAGTGTTTGTTTTTCTCGCAAGGGACTTCCCGAGGGTTGCAGAGTCTCCCCACCCAATCACCACCCTATCTTCTCTTGCTTTTTCCTTTGGCATTTTTCTTTATTGTCTTTTTTATCGGTTTTTTTCGTGCAGGCTTTCTCTGCACCACCCGCACTTTTTTCACCACAACCCTTCTCTCCTCTTCTCTCCTACGAGGCTTTTCCTTGAGCAGCTTTTCAATCTCCTTTATCTCTGTTTTCAGTTTCTTTATCTCCTCGCTGTTGTCTTCAGGCTGCTGCATCTCTCCGCATTCAGGGCATTTGAATTCGAAGGCAAGCGCCTGCTCGAAGTCCAGCCTCACACATCCGTTTGGGCAAAAATAATAATTACCTCCCTCCAGCCTGCCGAGCTTCTCCTGGAGTTTCTCTGCCTTTTCACGCATGATTTTCTTCTGGAGGGGGATGAACATCTTGTTGTTCAGCGTCCAATAATAGATATACCACCCTTTCTTCTTGTCTTTTTTTCTTGTGAAGGTGACGAGATTTGCGTCATGCAGTCTGTAGAGCATGTTTCGTGTCCTGTTGATCTCCTCTTTGAGGTCCTCGGCGAGCTTGAATTCAGAAACATTTTTCTTGTTTTTCAGCATCCTCACCAGAGGGACAACATCAGCCCCGGCCGCCACCACAATGACCTCTTCTATGAGAGTATTGGAAACTTTCATAAGGGTAACAGCCTGCCCCTTTGGGTTTATAAATCTTTTGCTCAGTCCTGAGAAACAAGCTCCTCGAAAGACAACCCTTTTCTTTTTGCCTGGAGCAGGGCCACCACATAGCTTTTTTCTGTCTTCACCAGATCCTCTAGAGTAAGGAAATACCAGTCCACGTGCGTGAATTTCACCCCCACCCACGGCTCCGCGCCAAATCGCTCTGCGAACGTCTGTAGCTCATTCACCTCTTTTTCAGTGAGATATACTTTTGTAGCTTTCGTCGCTTTGCATTCGATGGCGAAAAACCGCAACTTATTTCCCACAAGAAGGTCAGGAGAGGGCAAAGGGGTAGAGCCAGAGCCAGCAGCCCTCACACATGCAAACCCTTTCTCCCAGAACATCCTCATCAGCTCCCTTTCTGCTGTGGTGCCTTTCTGTTTTACATTCACCATCCTCTAGACGAACACCCCTTCCTTTTTAATCCTTTTCTCTCTGGGGTCTCAAACATTCTCAAAACACCATCTTGACAGATAAAGGAGGCAGTTTCTGCCTTTCTTTTGCTCCATTCGGCCTTCTAAACCCTAAAATATAAATACAAGGTGATATTACCTTCTTTTGAACATATAACACCCTATAATTTTCAAACAAGAGAGGACTGGTTACCGATGGCATCAAAAAGGCTTATTCCGCTTGCGGCGATGGAGAAAATCCTGAAAGAAGCCGGAGCAGAGCGTGTTTCAGACAAGGCAAAAGCAGCATTGAAACACACAGTAGAAGAGATAGCAGACAGGATTGCAGCAGATGCAGTCAAGTTAGCCACCCATGCAGGCAGAAAGACCGTCAAGGCAGGCGACATCAAGCTCGCGAACAAATAAGGCAGCAGGAGTGCTTTTCCATGGATAAAGTTAAAGACATCATGACAAAAGGAGCAATCTCTGTCTTCGAGACAGACACCATCGCAGAAGCTGCAAAGGTGTTTGCCCGCCATAACATCAGCTGTGTGATTGTGGTGAACAAGGAGAACAGGCCTGTGGGCATCATCACCGAGAGGGACATGGTGAAGAAAGTGATTGCAGGCCGTATAGACCTGGACAGGACAACAGCAAAGCAGGTTATGTCTTCTCCTGTGCTGAGTGTTGAGCCTGAACAGAGTTTTTTGGATGCAGGAAGATTCATCCAGGCAAAAGGCATAAGGAAATGCGCAGTGGTGAAGGACGGAGAATTGGTGGGGCTGATTACCCAGACAGATATTGTGAGAGGCTCTCTTGCTCTCATCAAGCATCTCAACTGGAAGCTGATCAAAGGCAGCATCAGCCTGAATGAATATGCAAATATCCTGAAAGAGTTCTATCTTGCCGAGAAAGCACCTCCAAAGAAGAAGAAATGATCAGAAGCTGATGCTGTCCCCCGCTTCTGTCCTTGTTCTTTCCAGTGTCCCTGAAGGAAGCTCAATGACATACCGCGCCCTCTTCGACGGCGAATAGAACGTCCAGGGCAGGAACTGTTTTTTCATCTCCACCACCTTTCTCCTGCTGTCGAGCCAAAGGACGTCAATAGGATAGTTCACAAACATCATATGCAGGCCCACCCGCCGTTCTTCAGGAAACACAAACACCAACCCCTTGTTTTCGAGGAAGCTTTTTTTTGTAAACATCACCCCTTTACATTTCTGGCGCAGACTGCGTGCAAACATCACCGTCTCGGCAAGAACCTTCTTCTTTGTAGAGTTTTTTATCATCCTTCCCTCATGCTCTTTTCTCATAAAATACTATTGCCGCATAGGAGACAGAATTCTCATAATCCCCAGCAACATCTCCGGAAGTATAGTACTTGAGGAGCTTTCCCTCCACTTTGGCGACCTTCTTCATGGTCTTGAGCAGGAGGATGATGGGAAGGTAGCCGCATATGGTGGCGCCGGTCTTCTGCAGATAGTGATGGAATCCTCCAGAATCCAGTTTTAGGATATGCTCTATCGCACCATGATCCAGCATGCTGATGTTTTCTTTCTTCTTCTCTTCAAAAGGCACATAGCCGTAGTTACTGCCTTGGTGGGTGAAGTCTGAGGACGCGATGAAGCAGAATCTCCTTTCTCTGTGTTTTTTCACCATCCTTGCAAGCCCCTCAGCGATCTGCTCGCTGTTGAGTATGGAAGAGACGACTATAGGGATGATTTTGAATGCACTCTTGCTTTTTTGATGGAGAAACTGCAGGAAAGGCAGCTGAACTTCCAATGAATGCTCATAAGTGTGTGCCAGCTGGTCCTTCACCAGAGGAGAATTCTTTAGCAGGAATTCCACACCTTCAGTGTCTGTTTCCACAACACCTAAAGGGGTTTGATACAGTTTTTCAGCAATTGATGTCCTCCCGGTGCCAGTATGGTTTGTCGCAAGCATGATGTAGGTCGTGTTCTCTTCCAGAGGGAGCCCATGATAGGCGCATGCAGCACACGCGCCGGAAAACACATATCCGGCATGGGGGACAATCATGCCCACCGCCTTCCCCTTCCCCATCTTTTCGACGCTGTCAGGGCCGAACTCTCTGTTTCCAAAACAAGAGCGAATCTCTCTCAGCAGGCCTTCTTTTGTGCCTGCATAGAACTTCCCCGCATACTGTGCCTCTCTCACCGTCATACTTTCTTCCCTTTCCTCTTCGTTTTTATCTTCTTCCCTGCCTTATGTTCCATCTTTATGACATCCTGTTTTATGTCCTTTTCAGAGATGGGGGCGTCTTTCACTTCCTGCTTTATCTGCTCTTCTTCTGTCTTGTGTGCATCTTTGGAGGGCTGTTGTGGAGGGGCTGCCCCACCAGGCTGAGGCACACTGGCAGTCCCGAACTGTTTGTATAAGGGATCTTGTTTCTTCTCTTCTTTCATTTCTAGAGCCCCTTCAGGCATATTTTTTGCAATCCTCTCTTTCATCCTGTCCCTCACCATGAAAAACGCCACAAACAGGATGGCCAGGGCAACCACGCTCCCTATGATGATATAGAGCATCCTTCTCTGCACGCTCAATGTTCCCTGGGGGAGGCTCTTCTCCTGCTCTTGCGCTTTCAGCTTCTCATACTCGCTTTTTTCTGTTGTTGGCGGTGCCTCTTCAACCACGGTGGTGGTGTTCTCTTCACTCTCCTCTTCGGGAAGAGTCTCACTCTCTGCAGGCACCGTCACCAGAATCTCTTCCAGCACCTTTCCGGACACCGAGGTCTTCTCCACAAATGTAAACAATTCCCCATACTCTGTCTTAAAGCTGAACACGAAAGTGAGCTCATCTTTTGCTATCTCTTCATCCGTAAGCACCACCCCCAGTTCTGAAGCCCAGAGAGGATAGGACACATCAAAAGATTTGTTTCCGAGGCCCCTGAACG
>CAZTOO010000008.1:0-13209 GCA_964615215.1 uncultured Methanosarcinales archaeon | reverse complement strand
ACCTTTATATAACACCGTTCTTTTAGCCCTTTCACGGGCCTGTAGTATAGCCTGGATAGAACGGCCGGCTTCGGCACAAACCTTTGTCAAAGGTTTGACCCAAACAGGAGGGTTTCCCTCACTGCGTTCGGTCAAGCCCTCTAAACGAAGTTTATGAAGATACCGGCAGACCCCGGTTCGAATCCGGGCAGGCTCATTTCTTTAGGAAAAACTTTATATAGGCCTCTCTTTGTCATCATTATGGTGCGGAGGTAGCCAAGCGGCTAAGGCGAGCGGCTGCAACCCGCTTATTCATGGGTTCGAGTCCCATCCTCCGCTCTTATTTTTTATGGCAGGGTATTGCATTATTTTTTCTCCTTCCGAAGAGTCAGCGTCTGTTTCTTAGGCAATGAGCATTCTGCGTCTCCAAAGCTTAACAGCCTAAGAACGAAACCCCCTCTTCAGATTCGTAGGAAATGCCAAATCTTACCCTATCATACGAACCCTCCTCTCATCATCCCTTTTTCTCAACAAGCTTTTTAAACACTACCTCAATCTCAACCTCTATGGAAAAGAAACAGAAGCTCTTGATATCACCCTCGAACAGGAAGTTTCTGGTCAAAGACACTTCCCAGGACTATCATATGCAGTTCGGAAGGCTCACGAAAGAAGACATGGCAAAGGCAAAAGACGGAGACATCCTGACAACAAACACAGGAAAGCAGTTTGCTGTGCTTACCCCGCAATTCATCGACCTCTACCACAAGATGAAGAGAGGCGCGCAGATCATCCCTCTGAAAGACATAGGGCTTATCGTTGCTGAAACAGGCATCAATAAAAGCAGCGTGGTTGTGGATGCAGGAGCAGGTTCTGGTGGGAGTTGCCTGATGTTTGCGCATCTCTGCAAGAAAGTGCATGTGTTTGACATCAGGGATGACCATCTCGACACTGTCAGGAAGAATATCGGATTCTTAGGCCTGAAAAACATCGTCCTGAAGAACCAGGATATCACCAAGTCCATTCCCGTAAAGAACGCTGATTTTGTCAATCTTGATATTGCAGAGCCTTGGAATGCAATCGATGCAGCGTTCAACGCATTGAAAGTAGGCGGCTTTTTGGTCTCCTATTCCCCCTGCATACCCCAGGTGTCTGATTTTGTGGAGGCTGCCAGGCAGAAGAAAGGCCTGACGTATATCAAGACAGTGGAGCTTATCTTACGGGAATGGGAGGCAGAAGGCAGGAAAATCAGGCCAGTGACTCTCCAGATGGGCCATTCAGGTTTCCTCACCTTCTGCAGAAAAATCAGTAAAGCTTAATAACTGTCAGGCCTCTCTTACTGTGTATGGTAAAGTCCAGAGAGAGCAAAGAGCCTGAAAAGGAAAGCCTTCTCGACGGAGTGAAGAAGAAAGTGAAAGGGTTCTTCTCCGAGGTGGGATCCGCATTCGGAGAAGGAATGAAAGGTGGTGCTGAAGTGATCATTGAACTTATCCATAAGAAGATCGACGAGATGAAGAAGGAGATCAAGCATAAGATAACATATTCGCTGCTGCTTGTCCTCGGAGGGATTTTCCTGCTGTGCGGGATTGCGTTCCTCATCAACGACATGTTCCAGCTTCCTGACTATACAGGTTTTCTTGTGATAGGGGCCATTATCCTGGTGATAGGCCTTGTCTACAGGTCAGCACGAATGTAACATGGCGCCTTTTACCTTAGAGCATGCCAGAAAACTGGTCGGGATTGCGGGGATTGTTCTTATAGTATTGAATTTTTTCTTCTTCCTGCTGAATCTCTACAATGAGGTTGTCTTCTGGGCTGTCATCATCCTGGTGCTGGTGATTGCCTTTCCTCTCATGAATTACCTGAAGAAGGTGAAGAGATGAAGACAGAGAAAAATGTTCAGGTCTCCTCAGAACTCGAGCTCATCAAGCAACGCAACAGGAGGGTAGAGGCAGACAAGGCTTGGGAATTGAGCTTCACCAGACGAGGCATTATCGCTGTTGCGACGTATTTTGTGGTAGTATTATTCCTCTACCTCATCTCTGCCCCACAGCCTTGGCTGACAGCTTTCGTACCTGTCTTAGGATATATCTTCTCTACCCTTACTCTCTCGTTCTTCAAGAAACGATGGATAAAGCACTATCATGAAAAGAAATAGATGTTTTTGTTTTCTTTGGTTCCCAAGCCGTAAAAGTCCTGCTTTCTCCACACCACTCTTCTTATTCGTCGTATTGAGTATATGTATATTCGTTATATATAATGGATTATCCGAAGAGTAGGCCTGGGAGCTGAGGGCCATCATCATACGAGAAACATAAAGTGCGCTAGAGCCATTAACTAAGACTTTTCCTAATGCAGTCCCATGAGTTTTCGAAGCCCGAGGGAGAAAATGATGGAAAGGATGATATACGTCCCTATCCACCCAGGGTGCCAGCCGAAGATGGAGAAATTGTCGCCGAACACTCGCAACGGCCTGTAGCTGACAGTCATCTGCTTCACATAGGGGTCATTCTTCAGGACTTTCACTGCCTGCTCATATCTCTGCTCTGTCGTCACAAGGACTTCTTTGGTATAGGTCTTGTCTTTCACCAGATAAGTGATGAAATAGCTCCCTTCCTTTACTGCCTTGATCTCCCAGGAAGCTGCATGATTGGTGATTTCCTGCTGATTCGGAGACATCAGTACCAGGCCATCCTGCAGCTCAAGGCTGACATTGCCTGCTACGCTGTTGGCCAGTGTCAGGGTGGTGGTGAATGTCTCTGTCGGGGCAATAGGATAAAATGCCAGTGCGCTGTTCATCCAGGAAAAGATCAGGATGATAGGGATGAAGGTCACTAACGTGGGCTTCATGGAAAGCATCATGTATTTCATGTTCTTCTCCATGGCAGCTTTCTGCACCTCCATCATCTTGGTGGGGTTGTTGCGGTGCTTCTTCAGCTCTTCCTGATGCTTCTTGAGGTCCTCCTTCAATGACTTCATCATCTTCTGGTCAGTCATGAACTTGTAGATGAGTGTGGCAATCAGCGTGAGCACGAAGGAAAGAATCAGTATGACGAAGAATGGCTCTAGGGAAAGCAATGGCCTGAATACCGGGTCTAGGAAGTTGGCTGCCATGTTAGGTCTGCATGAACCTCCTCATCATCGGATTCATATCGCTGAAATGCTGCTGGGCGATATCTTCATAGAGCCTGTAGATGATCATGACTGTCAGCAGGATGCCTGTGCCATGGCCCAATGCACCTCCCAAATCTGCAATGGCTGCCAGGAAGCCGACTGCTATGGCTCCCATGACTGTCAATGGTCCTATATATCTCTGCAATATCCTTTCCAATACTCTCTGGTCACGCCTGAATCCAGGTATCTGGAGTCCAGAAGCCATCATCTGCTTTGCCTGGCTGCGTGCATCCATGCCAGCTGTCTGTACCCAAAACACGCTGAAAAGGACAGAGCCGCCTATCATCACCAGCACATACACCAAAGAGTGCCATACGTCTCCAAAGGCCATGCTTTTGGTGATTGCCTTATGAAGCAGATTGGTTGGCTGTATCCACAGCACCATTCCGCTCAGCGGCTGGCCTCCTGCACCGTACGTCCCGAGCCAAGGGTGACCCCAATTCTGTAAAAGACGTCCCCATAACTGGAAGTTTGCCAGAAGTGCAGCAATCAAAATGACAGGGATGTTGCTCGTATAGATGAAGTTCAACGGCCATCTGATGCCGTGGCCACGTATCCTTCCGAAGGACAGCGGTATCTCCACTTTCATAGCCTGCGCATAGACGGAGAGGGCAAACACCAGCACAGTGGCAAAGATAGCGCCCAACATCAGGAACGCTGTCTGCGGCTCCGAAGAGGCAAGGCTCTGGAACAGTGCGGGAATGGCTCCTGTCATGACATCAGGGTTGGTGGGTGAAGGCATGGGTGAGAACATCCTGATGAAAATCGTCTTTGAGACACCGGCAGCGATGAAGAGGGAAAGGCCTGAGCCGAATCCCCATTTCGACACCACTTCATCCATCATCATGATCATGATGCCTCCAAGTATGAGCTGGAACACCAGCAGCAGCTGGAGCTGGAAATACAAGGGGGTGCCTGCAAATTCTGGCCTCGGAGCAAGACCTCCCATGAAGATGTAGATGATAGACTCAAAGATGATGAATCCTATCGAAAGCAGCTTCTGTATGCCCTGGAAGTTCTTCTTCCCTTCGGGAGTGGTGAGGTCAAATTTCACAATGCCTGAGCCGTTCAGGAGCTGCAGGACGATGGAAGCAGTGACGATAGGGCCTATGCCAAGCGACATGATGCTTCCGAAGGAAGCGCCAAGGATGATGGAGAGGTACTCGAACTGCTGCAGCGCGTTGGGGCCCAGCCCGAACAACGGTACCATGCTCAGCACGAAAAAGAGAATTAGCACAATGCCTGTCCATTTCAGTTTCTCCTTGAAGGAAAGCCTTTTCTGTGTTGGAGGCTCAACTTCAGGAAGATTGTCGATGAAGTTTCTCCAGACTGACATGTTATTCAGTTACCGGCTGTTCTTTCTTTTCAGGCTGCTTTTCCTGTCTCTTTCCAGTCAGGATGACTGTGCCGCCTGAAGATTCTATACGGTCTTTTGCTTTTGCAGAGCAGTATGCCACAGTGACGTGGTACTTGTGCTTCGGCTGTCCAGCGCCGAGCAGCTTTGTATATCCTAGCTTCTCAGCGTCAACTGCATAGGCATCCTTCTCTTTTACAACACGTTTCTGCTCCACCAGCCTCTCAAGATGCTCGTCAAGCCAGGAGATGTTGAAACACGTGTTCTCATGGAATATTCTCGAGACGAAGCCGAATTTTCCCATGACGCGGCCTGCATTCCTCATGGACATCTTCTTGCTGTCTGCCCTCTTCCCGCTTCCGGCATTTCCCCTGCCTCCTTTGTTTCCATAGCCTCTCCTCTTCTTCATGGCTCCCCCGCCGTGTGTCTTGGAACCTCTGTGCCGTGTCCTTTTCGGTCGTTTATGGAATGTCATGTGATTCAACTCTTATAGCATCTTCCTGATGAGCTTGCCGATGTCCTTGCCCCAATTGCCGAGCGCACCACCGTCAGGATAGGACATCTTAATGCCTTTTCTCGGATAGCCTCCGCGTGGCGGATGGAGATGATATACTTGAGGGGTGGTCGATTTTCTTTTTGATTCAAGGAGTGCATACGTCTCCTCATCCATCTCCCCATAGGCCACATAATCCTTGACCAACTGGAACATACCTCTTACCGACGCTTCGTCATTGACTACTATACATACATGCCTCTTCCTCATACGCAACAGGTCCAAGGTCTTTCTCACATCAGGTGAGAGCCGCACATCCCCCCTTACCCTGACTGCAGCAAGCTTCTTCTCTCCAAGCTGCTTTGCCTTCTTTTCAGGCTGTCCTTTTGTTCCTTTCTTCTGTTTTCGTTCAGGCATCTTCAACACTTTCCTCTACAGGCTTGTAGGAGCCTTCGACGATCGTAAGCCTCTCCCTGTCTTCATACTTTATCTTCATCTTGGTGAGCTGCCTGAGTGCCTCTTCACAGGCATTGATCATGTTCATCTTGGTCTTGGTGCTGCCTCTGCTCATGGACCTGATGTCTTTTATGCCTGCCAGTACCATGATCTTTCCGCATTCGTTCTCTATCTTGAGGCCTGTCCCCTTTGGTGCCGGAATCAATGCCAGCCTCACAGATCCACATTTCCCCTCCACCCTGAAAGGGATTGAGTTCGGCTCTTTATGCTGCGCATCCCATGCGCCAGAGCCTCTCCGTATCTTGATGATGTTGAGCTTTGCGTTCCTCAGCGCTTTCTCTCTTGCCGGCACTGTCTCCTTGCTTTTTCCATAACCTATACCTACATGGCCGTTCTTGTCTCCTATGACAGCCACACAGGTGAATTTCGGCTTGTTGCCTTCCATAGTCTTCTTCTGCGTCTGGCGGAACACCCGTCTCTTGCCTCCGCCGAACTTCCCTTTGGCCTGCCCGATGAGGAGCAAATCCGATTCCATGCCGGGGAGCAGGATATCCACAATCTCATGCTCCATGATCTTCATACCGGAATCCAGGACAGCGTCGATGTCCCTTATCTCCCCGGACTTCACTTTCCTGCCGAGCTCTGTCTTCGGCGCCCATCGCTCAAGGTCTGTGGTGGGCAGCCTCTTCTCCTTCGCTATCTCCTCTTCGTCGAGGACAGCGTCCACAGCCACAGATTCTGTAGGAGGCACCTCTTCCACAAGGCGGACTTCTTCCACCATGTCTTCCTCTATCTTCTCGAGCTTAGGCCTTATGTACGCTTTTTTGAGCGTCTTTGTCTCCTCTTCAGTCTTTTTCTTGTTTGCCATGCTTATTGCCCTTTCAGTATTTTATTCTTGATCATCTGTATGTCCTTTTCAATACTTTCCCTGTTCTTGACTTTCTCGTATGAGGCTACGTGCTTTCCCATGACTCTCTCGTCTGCAGGCAATGCAGCCTCCTCGACAGGCACTGCCAGGCCTGCATCCTTGCACCCTTTCACGACAGCCATGAGCCTCCCTCTTGTATTCTGCTGGAGGCCGAGGTCCACAATCGCTTCTTTGATGTCTTTCTCCTTTGCCCTGGCGGCGAGAAGCACGCCGATGAGGTAGGCAGCAGGGATATTTCCTGTGGCATGGTTCCATCCAAGCTTCTTGAGCTCTGCAGTGAATGCCGATGCAACCACCCTGTCTCCCTGCGGCACGTATTCCACAATCTGCGCCTTCGTGTTCTTCAGGGATTTCCTAATCACCAGCCGCATCTTTCCTGACTTGAGGAGAGACAGCCTTTTATGATAGTTTGTCTTGCCTTCCCTTTTTCTCCTGTAAGGGACTGCGTATCTTGGTTTTGCCTGTACCATGTTCTTTCACTACTTCTCCTGTTCTTGCTCCTGCTTGTTTTCTCTAAGCAGCTTGTTCTCGCCGAGATAGAGGTTGAGGTGTCTCCTGCTCCTGAAATAGCCGCTTCCTGCCCTCTTGTAGAGCGCAGTGTAAGTCTCATTGGTTATCAGCTGCTTCGATTTCAGGTTCTTGAGGATAGAGCGCTGGAGCCTTATCTTGTTCATCCATTCAGTCTTCTCAGGCAGCCTTGCATTCTTCGTCCCTTTCCTGCTTCCTCTGCCTTTCTGGCGGCCTTTCCTTTTCTGTCCAAGGGTGTTTCTTGCCCTGCCCCTTGAGGTGCTTCTCTTCGGTATTGCATAGATGATGCCGTCTCCCACAAGGCCCCGGATATCTGCCTTTGTGATGGCTTCTTTCACCTCTTCGAGGCCCGCAGAATCAAAACGCACCCTCTTCGGTGAGCAGTTCAGCACCTGGGCAGCAAGCCTTTTCTGTACAGTGAGTTTCACGTTCATTCCCTCTTGGTCAGCAGTTTGTCCAGCTCTTTCTTGTCAATCTGCTTTTTCTCCTCTTCAGCAGGCTCTTTCACTCCCTCTTTCTTCTCTTCTGCCTTCTCCTTCTTCTCCTCTTTTTTCTTCTCTTCCTTCTTCTTCGTTGTCTCCATAGCTTTCTTCTGCTCTACCCTTTTCCTGAATTCGTCCTGGATGCTTTTGATCTTTGCATCAACATCCTTGACATTCATGACTTCCACACCACGTTTCTTAGCATCTTCCAGGAGCATCACCCTTTTCTTCTGGCCGAGCTCCGAGGCGATGACAGCAATCTGCTTTTCCTTGTCGATGACTGAGAGCTCTCTCGAGCTGGCGACCCTCACCGGCAGCAGGCCTGTCTTCGCGTCAAGGTGCTTGACTGATGCAGGCGAGCTGTAGCCGCTCGACACCTGTTTTATCTTCCCGCGCTTGTTGCGCCTTGTCTTTGAGTGGAGACCCCGCGCACTCCTATAGCTGCCTTTCACCTTTACGTGCTTATGGCTGTCCTGGCGCCTGAAATGGGGCATGTTCTTCTTCTTTTCCACGCGTTTCTTCAGCAGTTCATTAGTGCTCATGGTGATCAGTCTTCTTTATTCCAACTTCCTTGATTTCTTTGTGATATAGATGCCGTCCTGAAAGACGCGCTCGTCAAAGCCTGGCCTTCTCGTGAGCTGCTCGATCTCAGCAGCAGTCTGGCCTGCCAGGTTCTTGCTGACGCTCTGGACAGTGATGATGTCCCCTTCAACCTTTACCTCGGCTCCAGGCCTCAGCTTCAGCCTTCTCGGCACTTTTTCGCCAATGAAGTTCTTGATGACCAGTTCGTTGTTAGCCACAGCCACGCTCATAGGGAAGTGGCCTGAGCATATCTTAAGCTCATAGTGGTGGCCTTTGGTCACGCCTTTAATCATGTTCTGTATATGTGAGGCAGTTGTCTTCAGCACTTTCTTCTCTTTCTGGCGCAGTCTCGCTACACTCACCAGGACACTCTTCCCTTCTACCGCCACTTTCAGCAGAGGGTCTGCGATGACCATCGTCATGTCATTCTTGCCGGATTTCACCACAAGGGTGTTCTCTGCGAACGATGCAGTAACTCCCTCGGGAAGTTCAATGTCCTCTGTGTAGGTGTTGTCTGTCATAGTCTTTCAATAGCAGTAGGCGATCAGCTTGCCTCCCATGCTCTTCTCCTTTGCCTGCTCGCTGGTCATCACGCCCTTCGATGTCGACACGATAAGGATTCCGAAGCCTTTTGCAGGCAGGAAGCTCTTCTCATAGGTCTCCAAGGCATCTTTCTTCACCACATAGCGCGGCTTTATTGCGCCGCACCTGTTGATCTTGCCGAGCAGAGGAACTACCAGTCTGGATCCCCTGCTGTCCTTGCTCTCTTCAAAGATGCCTATGTAATTATGCTCGTTCATGATCGTGAGGATGCTCCTGAGCAGTGCCGATGCAGGATGCGCAACTATTTCATGCCTTCCTATGCGCTCGGCATTGTCGATCTTCGAGAGCGCGTTTGCGATGATATCATTATTGCTCATTGTTTCACCTAACTGTATTTCTTGAAGCCGATGTCTGCGGCAATCTCCCTGAAGCAGTGGCGGCAGAGGTTGAGGTCATAGCTGCCGATGTGGGCCCCGAACCTCCCGCATCTGATGCAGGGCTTGGAGCTCTTTCCGCCGTTCCTCTCTTTCTTGCCTGAGTGCTTCAAAAACTTCTTCAGCTTTACAGGCTTCACCTTCAGCTGCTTGAGCATCTTCTTATGGTTGCTTGTGGTCATTTTTTCGGCTCCCTTCATTCCTCGACGATGATATTGAATTTCTTCTTCATGAATTCCACTGCCTCTTCCCTTGCGATGCGGTGGTTTCTTGGCATGCTCCTCCTGACGAGTTTCCTCTTGGTGATGCGCAGCCCGGGCCTTTTCAGCCTGATGCATACCTGCATGCCCATGATACCGATTTCCGGGCTGTATTTCACTCCCGGGATGTCTATATATTCCTTGATGCCGAAGGAGATGTTGCCTTCCTCATCGAAATTGGTCTCGTGGAACTTCGAATCGACAGCCTGGATGAGCCTCTTCAGCAGTTCATGATGTTTTTCCTCACGGAGCGTGATCTTGCATCCGATAGGCAGGCCTGGCCTGAGGCCCCATTGCGCAATCCTCTTAGTGGTGATGGTCTTGACCGGGCTCTTGCCTGTGACATGCTTGATCAGCAGCAGTCCTTTCTCCAGCCTCTTCGGGTCCTTTCCTGCACCGACGTTGAGAGTGATCTTCTCTATGCTGATGTTCCGCATGGGGTTGCTCCCCTTCTCCTTCCTTTCTTTGGTCTCTTTTTCTGCCATAGTCTCATGCCGTCAGGGTGATGAGGGGCTTCTCCTTGCCGATCACCAATGCGTATGCCTTCAGTGTCTGGTAGCTCTTCTCAGGCGTCTTGAAGGTCAGCTTCTCTTTTTCGATATTCTCCACCATACCTGTGCTGCCTATATGCTTTCCTCCTATGAGATAGACCGTGCATCCAGGCTCCAGCTTGATGTGCTCCTCAATCTTGCCGTCAGGAAGCGATATTCTCAGCGAATCTCCGACTGCATAAGGTGTCTTCGCCTCAACCAGATAATTCCTTCCGTCGTGCGCTGTCACCAGAACCTTGCCTTTATGGGTGCTTTTCCTCTTGACCTTCACTATCTTATACTTCTTTTCAGCATCAGGCGCCTCTCTCAGTGCAATCTTTCCCATGCTGCTGAAGGCAACACGATAGCTCTTCTTGAGAGTGTTGATGGTGAGCACATCCATAAGGCCGACAGGATATTTCAGCTCCACTCTTTTCTTTCCGTCAACCATCACTTCGCCGTTCTTTAGCAGGTAGCGCACTTCTTTCGCGTTTCTGCATATGCCAAGCATATCCCTGAGTACAGAAACGAGGGGCATGCTCTCCTGCATGCTATGCGGACCAGGAGATGGCTTGGTGATGAAGGTGTTTGCCTTCCTGTTCAGTCCCCAGGTCCTGGGTGCGTTCAACCTTTTCAGATGCAGTTTTACCATGATGTTCACTTCTTGCTTCCTTTTACTGTCTTCTCGTGTTTTTCTTTCTTCATAGGCGATGCTTTCACAGCCTTCTCCTTCTGCGGCTGCCTGCCTTTGCCCTGTTTCCTTGCCAATGCTTCCTCTCTTCTCTTGTCTGAGAGGTCAAGCTCTGTGATCTCCAGCTGTGATGTGTGGATAGGCGCCCACACCTTGTTGCCGTCCTTCTTTGAGACCTGTATGCCCTCGATGTAGACTGTCGATTCCTTGACATTCACTTCCGCTATCTTCCCCGCTTTCTTCCTGAACGTGCCTCTCATGATACGCACTTTGTCCCCTTTCCTGACAGGCACTGCCCTTGCGGCATATCTCTTCCTCAGCTCTTTCGAGAGGTGGCTTGATGCCAGTTTCCTCTTGATGTGAAGAGGCGCTTTCTCTACATAGAGCCTCTGCCTCCGCGGCTGCTTGCTTGATTTGTATGACGATGACCATTTCATGATGCTTCACTTCACACGATGATGCTGGCAACCTTCGCTATTCCCGGCCACCTGGTGGTGGCTTCCTTTGCGATAGGGCCTTTGAAGATAGTGCCTTTCACGTTGCCTTTCTCATCTTTCAATACGACTGCTGCGTTGTCTTCGAACTTTATACGGGTCCCATCAGGCCTTCTGTATTCCTTCTTCTGCCTCACGATGACTGCAAAGACAACCTGCTTCCTCATGTCAGGCCTGCCTCTCTTGACAGACGCCATGATCAGGCTGCCTACACCTGCTGCAGGTATCTTGCCTTTCCTCGTCTTTGAACCGACGACAGTAAATATACGCAATATTTTGGCCCCTGAGTTGTCGCAGGTAGGGATCTCTGCCCCCACGTTGAGGCCTTTGGTGACCTTGGAACGGACAGCCTGCATCTAGTCCACCTTCTTCTCTTGGGAGAGGATCTCGATGACGACAAAATGCTTTGTCTTGCTGATGGGCCTTGTCTCCATGATCTTCACTCTGTCCCCGACCTTTGCGTCGATGCTTGGGGGGTTATGGACCCTGACTCTTGAATATCTCTTGGCGAACCTCTCGTATTTCGGCACTATCACAAGCCGTTCCCACTGCACTGTGCATGTCTTGTGGGATCCAGCCTTGACCACAGTGCCTATGAAGGTGTTGCCTCTCACTTTGAGGTGGCCGTAAAAAGGGTCTGACCTGTCATCAGATGCTTTCTCAGGCTGCTTGACTGCCACGCCGATGTTCTTTGCCTTTGACTGTGTCTTTTTCTTCATGATGTGCACCGTTGATTTGCTGTCATTTCATATTGATGCTCGCTTCAGGAAAGCCCATGTCGATGAGGATCTGCTTCACCTTGAACTTATGGTTGCCCTGCAGCTCGATCTTCCCGCCCTTGACGGTCCCTCCGCATGCGAATTTCGCCTTGAGCTTCTTCACCATCTCCTTCATGTCGACATCCTTCTTGTCCATTCCTTCGACGACAGTGTGCTCTTTCCCGAATTTCTTCTTGATAGTATAGACGCTGATTTCCTGGCTTTCCTTGGTGATGGCATCCCAGACACCAAGCTCTTTCGGCAGACCAGTTATCGGATCAATTTCAGCCATAGTTTTTGCTTTCCCTCTCCTTCAATATTGTCAGGATCTTCGCCCTTGTCCTCTTCAGCTGCCTGATCTTTCCAGGGCTCTTGATGGTGGTGCCGGAAGCAACCTGGGCATTCAGCTTCACCAGCTCCATCTCCGCATCACTCATCTGCTTCTTCAGCTCTTCTGTCGGTTTTGCCCTGATGTCTTTTATTTTCATACGATTCACTCTTCACCCTCTCTCTCTTCTGCGCTCTCTTGGACATCTTTCTTCTTCCTTGGGCGTTTCTTCGTCTCTTTGGCCTTCTTCTCTATCTCCTTGACTTCCTTCTCAGCCTGCTCTTCGGTGAGAGGCTTCTCCTCCACTACAGTGGCTTTCTGCTCGATGAACGTGATCTGGTCAGGCATCCTGATGTCAGGAGGCATGATCCTCACCTGGATGCCGATGGTGCCTGTCTTGAGCTTTGCGGTGGCATACGCATGCCTCACGCCGGTCGTGGCGATATCCCCTGCTTTCTTCAGGTAGCCCTGGTAGAATCGCCATCTCTTGGCTCTTGCGCTGGGCACTTTTCCAGAGATGAGAATCTCCACACCCCTTGCTCCAGCTCCCATGACCTCACTCATGACTTTGTGGCCTATGCCCTTGAACCTCTGGGTGCCGAACCTCTCAAGGGAGTTGGTGATCTTCTCAGCGATAATGTTCGCATCCAGATTCTGGTTCTGGACCTCTGCAATCTCTATCTGCGGGTTGTCCAGGTCAAACTTCTTCTTCAATATCTGGGTGAACTTCTTGATGTTGGAGCCTTTCCTTCCGACGATGAAGCCCGGCCTTGAGGCATGGATGATGATCTTCTCCCCCAAAGGTGTGCGCTGAAGCTGGGTGTGGGAATGGCCGACCCTGCTCAGGTTGTTCGCGACAGTCTCCTGTATGAGGAACTCCTTGATGTTGTTCTTGACCAGTTTTCTTTCAATCATGTTTTCTCCCCAGCCTTCTTTTCAGCATGTTTCTTTTCCTTATGTGTCTTTGCGCTGTCCTTGGGTTTCTGCTCTGGAGTATCATGCAGCCCCTTCTTTGCCTCTTCTGCATGCTTTGCCTCTTTGACCTTGACCTCTACTTTCTCCTCTTTCTTCTCCTTTACTTGCTTTCCCTTACTCTCTTTCTTCTTCTCAGTTTCCTCAAGGATGACTTCCACATGCGTCCTCTTCATCTCCAAGCCGCCCTGCCTTCCGTACTTCCTTGCCTTCGGCGCGTTGGATG
>CAZTOO010000007.1:0-13801 GCA_964615215.1 uncultured Methanosarcinales archaeon | reverse complement strand
AACCGAATTAGCATTAATGAAACTTCTCCCTCAAAAGTATTGGATCGATATCAACGAGCTTTTAGTGAGGCACGGCCAGAACATCTGCAAGCCCATCAGCCCGAAATGCAGTCAATGTCCCATAAGAAAATACTGCAGGAGGATTCATGTCACCACATCGCGCTGATTATCCATAAACTATATATACTCCTCCCCTAAAATTCTTCGCATGGACGAAGAGGCCCAGCAGGCAGAGAGGAAGGCATTCAGGCTTCGCATCCTTACTATCATCACCATAATAGCAGCGCTGCTTTCCATCGGCACCATAGGCTATCACAATATCGAGAAGCACACATACTTGGATTCATTATATTTCTCTGTCGAGACCCTCACCACCATAGGCTATGGCGATCTCGTGCCGGTGACAGATGCAGGGAAGATATTCACTATCCTCTATGCCGTCTTTGGTGTGGGACTCATGCTCTATCTCATCACTACACTGGCAGGCCATTACATGGCTGCCACCCAGCAACATGTCGAGCAGCATCTGAAAAGGACCATAGATATGGTCAGCAATATTCCTGAGCCGAAAGACATTGTCCATAAGATTGGCTCTATCCAGCGCAGCATCAGGAGGAGAAAAGCCCCACGTTCAAAGGAAAGCAAGTAATTCTCATCTTCTGTGTGCAGTAACAAACTATTAATAGGTGTCATTTTTCTAGGAACATCATGGCAGAGGCGTCCATCACCATCAAGCAGAAGCCCAGCACCAAGACAGAGCTAGACCATATCCTCCATCCCCTGATGAAGCAGTGGTTCTACAGCACCTTCAAGTCCTACTCCTTGCCGCAGCTGCATGGCGTCATGGAAATCCATTCAAGAAAAAACATTCTTGTCTCAGCACCCACCGGCGCAACAAAGACCTTGACTGCGTTCATGTCCATATTGAACGAACTGGTAGACTCTTCGGCAAAAGGCATCCTCGAAGACAAGATCTATGCAGTCTATGTCTCCCCATTAAAAGCACTGAACAGGGACATCAGCGTCAACCTCATCGAACCTTTGGAAGAGATCGAGAAGCTCCACGGCAAACCTCTGAACATAAGGGTCGGTGTAAGGACAGGAGACACCACCACAGCAGAAAAGTCCCAACAGCTCAAGAAACCTCCGCATATCCTTATCACCACACCGGAATCACTGGCAATTCTCTTATCAACAATCAAATTCAAGGACCATCTGCGTGATGTGCAGTGGTGTATCGTGGATGAGGTTCATGCCCTGGCAGAGAACAAGAGAGGTGTTCATCTCTCCATCACCCTAGAGCGTCTCCAGGACCTCTCTCCAGGCATGACCCGCATAGGCCTCTCAGCGACAGTCAGCCCCATAGAAGAGATTGCCAGATATCTCGTCGGCCGACAGTCATGCGTCATAGCAGACATCTCGTTCCTGAAGGAGATGGACCTTAAGGTATTGAGTCCAGTAGACGATTTAGTCAACGTAACTTTTGACCATCTCAACAAGAAGATCTATGAGCTTCTCGACGACCTCATCCAGCAGCATAAGACAACATTGATATTCACCAACACCAGGGCGGCCACAGAAAGGGTGGTGTTCAATCTCAAATCAAAATTCCCTCGCCACTACTACGTCATCGACGAGAGACCGCCGTACAAGACATCGTGCCTGATAGGCGCCCATCACTCCTCGCTGAGCAAAGACCACAGGTTCAGGATAGAGGAAAAGCTGAGGAACGGGGAATTGAAGTGTGCCGTCTCCTCCACCTCATTGGAACTGGGCATAGACATCGGCTTCATCGACTTAGTTATTCTTCTTAACAGCCCAAAGTCAGTGGCGAGAGCGTTGCAAAGGATAGGAAGGAGCGGCCATCAGCTCCATGCCACCACCAAAGGGCGATTCATCGTCACTGACAGGGACGAGCTGGTGGAATGTTCTGTCCTTCTCAAAAACGCCATGGAAAAAAAGATTGACCGTATCCATATACCAAGGAACTCTCTTGACGTCCTCGCGCAGCAGATTTTCGGCATGGCATTGGAGCGTGAATGGCAGGCCGATGACATGTATGCGCTCCTCAGGAAGACGTACTGCTACGAGAATCTCTCAAGGACAGATTTCAGCAACATCCTCGAGACCTTGGCAGGCGAACACACCTCTCTCGAGAAAAGAAGAGTCTACGGGAAGATCATCTACAACAAAGACACAGGTTACATCAGAAGAAGGGGGCCAATGTCCAGAGTGATTTACATGACGAACATCGGCACCATCCCCGACCAGTCCGGCATCACTGTTAAAATCGGCAACTACAGCATAGGGGTGATTGAAGAGGCCTTTTTAGAGCGGCTCCACAAAGGAGACATCTTTGTCCTCGGCGGAGAAACATACCAATTCCTCTATGCGAGAGGCATGACAGCCACAGTCCGTGCTGCAACAGGGAGAAAGCCGACTGTCCCTTCCTGGTTCTCAGAGATGCTTCCCTTATCATTTGATCTGGCAAACTCCATCCAGCACTTCCGCTTCCTCATGATGGAAAAGCTGAAGAAACAGGACAGGAGGCAGATGCTGGAGTTTCTGAATTCCTACCTCTATGTCGACGAGCATGCCGCAAACGCCATCTACAGCTACTTCAAGGAGCAATATGACTATCTCATCCTTCCGAACGAGAAAGAGCTGCTGATAGAGAACTTCACTGACAAAGATAAGAGATACATCATCTTCCATACCCTCTACGGCAGGAGAGTCAATGATGTCCTGAGCCGTTCTTTAGCCCTTGCCATCTCACGTACGCAGCACAAGGATGTGGAAATAGGAATATCAGACAATGGTTTTTACCTCAGCGGCTCAGGTCCGATTAACGTCAAGCAGGCACTGGGATTATTGAAAGCGAAAGAACTTTACCAGGTCATGGAGCAGGCCATAGAGAAGACCGAGATCCTGAGGAGAACATTCCGCCACTGCGCAGGAAGGGCCATGATGATACTGAGGAGATACAAGAACTACGAGAGGAGTGTGGGCAAACAGCAGCTCTCCTCGCATTTCCTCTACGCAGCATTGCAGGAGCTCGATCCCAACTTCTTCGTCATCAAGGAGGCGAGGCGTGAAGTCTTAGAAGATAGGATGGACATCACCAACGCGCAGCTCGTCATACAGTGGCTCGAGCAGCAGAAAATAAAAGTCACTGAGAAAGAGACTTCAATCCCATCGCCGTTCGGCTTCAATCTCGTGCTCCAGGGCTATACGGATATCTTAAGATTCGACGACCGCCATGAGTTCCTCCGACGAATGCATCAGATGGTGCTTGCGAAGATCAGCCTGAAGAAGAATGTTGACAAGGACAGCAAAGACCTCATGAAGCAGGCCAACAGACCTCTCACCTACGACGACCTTTTCGAGAAGGCAGAGCAGGAGCGCCAGAAGAACATGCCTGAGAACGCTGTCCAGCTGAGGGAGCAGATAGGAGAGCTCTATCGCGTTCCGAAGATAGCGAAGATGGAGATACTGAATCTGATTAACGGCGAGACAACCATCAGCCCCATACTGAGACAGGGCCTGGAGCAGCACAAAGACACAATAAAAAAGACCTGGCCGAAAGAGTTGAGGGAGTTCGTGTTCGAGAGAGCAAAGATAAAATAGCTATTTCTCAAATATTTCTATTTTACTAGTAACTCACACAACTTTTTTCGTAATACCTAATCTTCTTGGAAATTACCTATACTTTTAAATAATGCAAAACTATTCAATCATAGAAGTGTTATCTATGGGATTTAAAGAATCGTGGAAAACACAGCCATATTACATAAAAGGAGGGACAATTGGCGTAGCTATTTCTTTTCTGGATTTTCTTTTGCTTTCAATTACGACCATGTTTGGAATAGATGAAACTATAAGAACACTCAACCGGCCTATTTTATTTGTGGCGCAACAACTATTTTTTTTAACTAACTGCAACGGTGAGGGGTGTTTAGTTCTTGGAGGTTTGATAGATTTTTCTGTATTAATCATAATCGGTTTTTTAATCGGCGTATTAGTATGTTTTTTCATAGAGCGAAAGAAAAATAATCGTAAATAAATACAACTTCTTTTTCAGTACTCAACTCCTCTTCTCGCCATGTCGCCTTTGTAGAAATAATGCTTCAACGGTCGCATCTCAGTCACTAAGTCCGCATATTCGATAAGTTTCACAGGCTTTCCCCGTCCTGTCAAAACAACCTCAATCTTAGGATTCCTCTCTTTCAGCGCCGCAAGAACCTCTTCTTCAGTCAGGAACTTCAGATCAATCGCTACATTGACTTCATCAAGAATCAGCATATCATAATCCTCTTTCAACAATTTCAGCGTATGTTCCCACGCCTGCTCCACGAACATCTTCATCTCCTCATCATTCACAAAGCAGTGCCTGCATTCCCCGCATATGATGTCTTCACGAATAAAATTGATCTCCTGCTGCTCAAACGCCTTTTTGATGTCATGGTCGAACTTGTCCAAAGACAATTGCTGCTTCTCCTTGATGCAGGGCTTCCCGTATTGCCATATTTCCACATTATCCAGAAAACGCCTGATAAAGATAAGCTCGCCAGTATAGGCCCCGCCTTTCATGTACTGCACTATCCCCACTTTCCAGTTCTGCGATGCAGCGCGTATGGCCATGCCTATAGCTGTGGTAGTCTTCCCCTTCCCGTTGCCATAATAGATATGGACTCTTCCCTTTCTTGTCATAGTACTAAGCTGCAAGAATCAGCTCAAGCCACCCCGTATTTATATCTTACTTAAGCGCATACAGTTTAAATACATTATTGCTGTAGAGAATATATTACCTCTCTTAGAGTTTTAGAAGAGAACCCCCTTAATGCAGCATCTGATGGAGAAAAGATATATATAGCCCTCCCTTAAAGAGAGGGTTATGGCAGTATCCCTGGATTATTTTGATGTTGCAGTCTATGTGAAGAAGTATAAGGCGCTTCTCCTGACAGATATCCATATAGGCATAGAAGAGGCAATGCAGAAATCAGGCATCCACATGCCTCTCGACAGCTATGAGAAGGTCATGAAAAGGACCAACCGCATCCTGAAGTATTTCAGGGAAAAGTATCTCTTTGAGAGATACTCCAAGATCATCATCTTAGGGGACCTCAAACATGAATTCGGGAAGATATCGCAGACAGAATGGTCCCAGACGCTGAAATACCTTGATTTTCTGGCCAGGGAGACAAAAGAGCTCATCCTGCTCAAAGGCAACCATGACAACATCCTCCAGCCAATACTGAACAAACGGAACCTGGCAGTGAAATCATACGAGCAGTTCGGCTATTTCCTTGCCCTTCACGGCGATGTCCTTCCTGAAGAGTTTGTCAGGAAGAAATTGTTGTCTTCCTATGCATTGTCAAGGATACGGACCATCATCATCGGTCATGAGCATCCTGCCATCTCCCTACAGCATGGCCCGAGGACAGAGCTCTACAAATGCTTCCTTGTCGGGAGGTACAAGAGGAAAGAGTTGGTGGTGATGCCGTCGCTCAATTCGCTGTCAGCAGGCACTGACATCCTCAAGCAGCAGCTTCTCAGTCCCTTCCTCCAGAAGAATCTCTCAGCATTCAGGGTCAAGATTGTAGACGAAAAGACAGGGGAATGCATAGACTTCGGGAAAGTGAGCGATGTGTGACTGTCTTATATCTTGCCTTCTGGTATGTCCAGATGTCTTACTCTGCTTAACTCCTCAAGCTTTAGATAGACAGCGTTTGCAACACTGTTGACAGCAGGGCAAACTATCTCCAATCTGTCTTGTGAGATGGACTCATCGCCAGTGGTGACTTCAATGACATCTCTCTTATCAGACGTGTATCTCACCTTCACTGATTCATTCTCAAGAACAAGGTTATAATTCTGAAAGGCAAGTGATGTGACAAGGCCTTCAATCCCCATCAAGCTCTCCATCTCAAACGGTTTTACAGGAATCCTCACAGAATACCGGTAATTGGTGTCAAGAACTATTTCATACTGCATCGTGTCGAGCTCATCAAGCCCGAGATACTTTTCTCCGGTAGCTCTCTCAGCAGCTTCGATGACAGCAAGAAGGCCTTCACAAAGCCCGTCCTTGAATTCCTTCAGTTCCTCATCTGCCATAGAGAAAGAAATCGCGTTTCCCTTTATAACATTTTTGCATCAGGACAGGGAGCCAATTACTTGTCGATGCTCTCGAACAATTCCCCCACATTCAGCTCTAACGCTGCCACAGGAAATTCAATCCCGAAAGCAGAAAGCACGTTAGGCGCAATCTCCCCCACATACCCAACTTTCTTCCCTTTCACAGAGATCCTGCCCACTCTGCCGGGTATGAAAGAGGAATGTTCAGCCTGTTCAATGCCATACCCTATACCGATGGCATTCATGATGATGTCAAGGATCTGCTTGGCTTCGGTGAAATTCGCATCCTCATGGCATGACACTACCCCTAACCTTATCTTCTCCCCCACTTTTGTCTCTTGCTTGTCATCATAGGAGAACACAGTGCCGGCATCAAACACCTGCTGGGGATAGGGGTGGTGCTTGTTCCCTTCCAGCACTTTCATCAGCGACGGTATCATCCAGGCACGCAGTGAGTTGTATTCTTCAGACACAGAGCTCTTTATCTTCACGACCTCATCATCTTTGTTCATCTTTCTGCCCTGATCATCTTTGTTGAGCAGGCTGTAGGTCTTGACCTCATGATAGCCTGCACCTATCATGATATCAGCAAGCTTCTGTTTGAACACTTCCAGCTGGGATTCATTGCCTATGGTGGCGACTTTCGGAATGACTGGCTTAAGCTTGTCATAGCCGTAGGCAATAGCAACATCTTCAGCGATGTCTATCATATGCAGCACATCAGCGCGATAGGAAGGTACTAACAGCACCTCTCCCTGCATCCCGTATCCCATCCTCTTCACCAGAGTCTCAAATTCTTTCTTGGAGAGCTCCAGCCCCACAATCCTGTTGATATAGGCAAGGTCATATTTCATCTTCTCAGGCTGCATATCAGGGCTCTGGAACATATAGGTCATGTGGCTGCTTCCGTAGCCGAGATTCCTGTGTTTATACTCGAGTCTCATCCCATATATCTTCCCTCCCATGTCAGCCAGCGCTGCCACAATCATGTTCAGCATCTTCCTGAGGAAGCCATAATCAAAGCCAGAGCATTCGATGAACACATCTCTTGTCTTCTCCGTGATTTTGCCGGTCTCATGCGAATTGATGATTGGCGGGATGGAAAGCACCTTGCCTTTCGCATCCACAAAGTAAGGGAACCTGTCCATGCCTTCAAGCAGATATCCATATTCTCGTCCTGCAGGATGCTGCGACAGTATCTGCAGCCCGTCCATCTCTTTTGCAGCCTCGAGCGGCCTGAACCGTATCTCTCTTGGTTTGGCAGCCTTGAAGGTGATGGGGAAGGTGATGGCTTCCATCGGATAGATGCCTATAGCTCCTTTTTTCCTGTTCCTGCAGTGCGTGACATGCAGCTTCTCCTGTATCTGTATCACTTCCTTGATTTTCTCGTCGTCGAAATGGATGCCTTTCACGACAGCACACGCGGTGCAGGGCCTGACATGCTCCACACTCTTGTCCACTATCAGTTCATAGGAAGACTTCTCGACCTCGTATTCTCTCAGCCCTGTCTTCACACCGAGGTAGGAGGAGAGCGCTCTTGCAAGTCCCTGCTCAGACAGTAAATCAGGCCTGTTGGGAAAGATCTCCACATGGATCTCATCACCTTCAATGCTCTCAAGGCCAGTGCCGAGCATGCTGATGCTCTCTTTCAGCTTCTTGAGAGGCACCTCCTTCCCTATCAGCCTGCTCACTGTCCTGGCATTCAGCACTATGCTTGGCATGTCACATCCTCATCCATGACTTCATCTCCTTTATCTGTTTCAGATCATTCTTGTATAAGTCACGGAGGTCTGTCAATTCGAAATAGTCCACGATGATCCTTTCCATACCCTGACCCCATGCAAGTACCGGAACATCTTTGCCAAGCAACGGAACAACAACTTCTGGCCTGAAGATGCCGGCACCGCCTAACTCTATCCATTCCTTCTTTTTCGGATGGAACACTTCCACCTCGAGGCTCGGTTCTGTATAGGGGAAATGTCCTGGCCTGACCCTCACATCACTATACCCCATCTTACGATAAAACTCACGCAGATACCCTATCAGATGGCAAAGGTTTGCATGAGGATCGACAACAATGCCTTCCACCTGGTAGAATTCGAACAGGTGCTTCCAGTCCAATGCTTCGTTCCTGAATACCTTGTTCACAGCAAAGAATTTCCTTGGGAGGTCTCCTTCTTTCAGTCTTGAGATGGTCTGTGCAGAGAGCACAGTGGTGTGCGTCCTCAGCAGCACCTCTTCTGCAACACTCTTTTTCCATTCTCCCTCCCAGCCTCTACTGCCTGTTCTGCCTCCATGTTCATGCGTCTCTTTCACACTCTTCTCGAACCTCGCAGGCAGCTTCCCTCTCAGCACCTTGCCTTTCCTGTCAGCCAGGTAATAGGTGTCCTGCATCTCTCTGGCAGGATGGTCCTGGGGCACGAACAGCGCATCTAGGTCCCAGAAGGCAGTCTGTGCAAGGTTGCCTTCCATCTCCTCAAATCCCATCTCAAGCCAGATCTTTTTGATATACGCGATTGCCTCATTCACGAAATGCTTCTTTCCATAGCTTCTTGAAGGCACTTTCGCTTTCAGGTCATATCTCCTGAAGCTCTTGCCTTTCCAGGAGCTGTCTTTCAGCATGCTGTGGGTAAGCCTCTCTGCTACCGCACCTTCTTTCCCTTTATTCATACCCACATGCCCGGCAAGCTCTTTTCCAGCAGCTGTCAGGGATGCTGTCACCGTCTTCCTCTTCTCTTCATACACGATGTCTTTCCTGCTTTTCAGGCTGGTATAGGCAAACACCTCTTCAGGCTGTAAAGTGTCCTTTGCCAGAGGGAACTGTTTCTTCAGGAACTGCTCCTCAAGGCTTTCCTTGCCTTTCAGCGCCTCTCCAGGACCGGTTGTCTTCACCATCAGGGTATTGTTCTCTTTCAGGACATCTATCGCAGCCTTCTTCTTGAGCGTGCCGAGCGTTATATTGACCTCTTCAGGCCCCAACCCTGCTTCCTTTGCCACCTCAGACACAGCCTTTGCCGCTCCGGAAGCATGCATCAGGAATCTTCTTTCAGGCAGCCCTTTCTCCTTGTAGAGCATGCCGTTCTTTCCGAGAAAGATCATATCCTCCACACTTTCTTTTATCTCAGCCAGCCCTTTGTTGCCCATCCACTGCAGCGCTCTCATCACTTCCACATGCTGGAGCCTGCTCTCTCCAACCAACTGCTCTGCTGTCACCCCTTCCTTAACCAGAGGCAGCACCTTCCTCTCAAGGGGATGGAGTGTTTCTGCAGCATGCTGCAGTGAGATATTTTTTGCTGCTGTATCCTTCATGGCATATCCGAAGGCAAAGGGTCTTTTTAAACGTGTCGGTCAATAAGCAGAGATGGAATTGTCCGTTGCCGTTCTCTCCTGCACTTTTCCCCAAGCTGTTAAAGAAAAAGCTTCCCCCACACTCCTCTACAGATTTGTCGTATTGAACAGTTGTATATCCACCGAACGAACCATCCGAAGAGTAAGCCCGGAGTATACGATTATCGTGCGGGCAACAGGAAGACAAAGCAACTCTCTTCTCTCATACGTCAGCTTTAAATAATCTCTTTCATCACATGCCCCTATGGAACAGGCACCCAAGGAACTTCCCGTGCTGCTCAGGAAGGAGACGCAAAGGCTGGAGCATCTCCATGCCATCATGGACCTTCTCATCGATCTCAAGCATTTCCTCACCGGCACCCGGGCAAGTCTGCTGAATGGGATAGATCATCATCTGGCGAAGCAGGGCGAGCCCTATTTCTCCACCGAGGAGTTCTCTGCAGTCAGGAGTGTGCTCTCCCACATTACTGAAGTGGAGATTGCCACCAATAAGATGTTGCGTTCCCAGATTGTGAAATGCATCTCGCTCTTTGACACCGTCAAGGTCGAAGAGCTCCATGAGCATCATGCTCACCTGGCGTATCTTGCCTCTTCTCTTGAGAAATTCGACCATACCGTGCTGGAGCTCACCAAGGAGATCACTGTCAGGCTTGCAAAAGAGTATAGATTCATCGATTCTGCCTATCTCAACACCTTCATCGACTATTTCACAGAATTCAAGAAGGAATACCATCTTGAGCATGCGTTGAGGAGGCTGGTGCTGGATGACTCTTTCAGGAGATACAAAGGCGAGCTGGCAGAGCTGCTGAAGAGGATGAAAGTGGCTAGATCAGTCCCTGAGTCTTCCAGGGCGTTCATCACAGAGGTGGAGACCATACTCTCAGGCTTTGAGCTGCTGGAGAAGTTCGTGAGCAGTTTCAATCCTGCTCCCAATGACCAGAAATTCGTCATCGACATGGATACGCTGATGGCATAGGCAGAGAGAAAGAATACTAAAGAAAAAAGAAAAGAGCCTACTTCTTCTTTGCAGGCTTGAGCTCTTTCCAGGCCAGCTCGAACAATTCTTCCAGGGTGTTTGCGAAGAACGGGCTGCTGATCCAGATGCCGACATCATAGCTGGGATGTACATCCTCGTCGTCAAGCACCATGAACAGCACTTCCTTGCCGTCGACAATGCAGAACCTTGCATTGCTCTTTGTCTCGCGGATGTCTGCGACCTTTCCCAGATCAGCAATCACATCATTGGCAGTCTTGTCGATAGGTGCAGCAATCCTGATGGAGACTCCTCTCTTGGAGACTTTTTCAAACACGGGTTTCAATGCTTCGAATTTCCTCAGCAGGCCTTTGCTGGTGGTCATGATGCTGACAGTCTTCTCGGCATTCTTGATGCTCAGCTCCAGATGGTTGTAGAGGTTATGTCTCCCGCGAATGCTTCCTGCAAGGTCAGCAGGCTCCACCAGCTCTATGCCTTCCTTGTGGAGGGTTGTCAGCTCCTCCAGCACTTGGGTGCCTCTCATCTCTTCAAGCCTCTTGACCTTGTCGTCAGCTTCCTTCTTCATGTTCTTCTTCACTCTCTCAACGACCTCTGAAGGACTGACAGCCATATATTTGATAGGCTTCCCCAGTTTCATGACGATAAATCCCTTCTTTTCCAGGCTTTCGAGGATGTCATAGCTCCTGCTTCTCGGGACATTGGCGATATCAGAAAGTTCGCCTGCAGAGGAGACACCTCTGCTCAGTAATGCGACCCAGATCTTGACTTCATACAGGTTCAATGAGAAATATCTCCGTAGCTTGCTCAGCAGTTCTTCTCTGACTATCATGCTATCACATCCCCCTCTTTTTTACTGTTTAGGACACGCTGAAAATCTATCGTCCCTTCTTGAGAGCAACAAGAATGGTACGCAGTATAAAAACCTTTTGATTTTTTAATCCTGATGAGTAGCAATAGAGAGTAAGACTGAAAAGTAACAAAAAGGTCGATTTTTCAATACTCTGTCTTATACCTCAATAACGCAGCCACTCCGCCCAAACCATCAAGCTTCCTGCCGCCATCATGTTCAGAGCTGATGATGATAACTTCCCCTCTGGCGTGCTCCACATTCTTCATGACCCTCTCAAGCCTCTGGAACTTCTCTTCCTGGCGAAGCTTCATGATATACTTGTCTGTCACAGCCACCCTGTCTACAGCGCCCATGGCAGTCTTCTCCTCCACTTCCTTGATGCCATAGGCCACTTTCCCTCTGACAGAGATCTCTTTCAGTATCTCCTCCACCACCTTCATCTCCTTCCTTGTGCGTTCGTTTTCCATCACACTCTTCACTTCATCTCTCTTGAGGGTCTCTGCAATCCCCTGGCTTCCTGTGCCAGAGCATGTAGCCAACGTTATCATCTTCTTCAGCTCGCTCAGACTTATCCTCTTGTAGAGGTCATCCTTGAAGAACGCAGGGCTTGCAAGCACGATATGCCTCAGTTTGTACCTTTTCCTGTACTCCTCAAGGTCCTTGATGATTTCCTCATAGAAATCCTTCTGCACCTTCTCATCATTGCTCTTCTTCTTCCTTTCCCCTTCATATTCAGAGACTATCTCGAATCCGTACCTTTTTATCAGCGCATACGTTACGCTCTCTCTGTCGAAGCATGCCACCATGGCATCACTGCCCCTGTCTTCGCATGCCTCTCTCAGCTTGATCTTCTGGTAGTTCAGCCATTCCTGCTTCTCAATGCCTATGACAGTCCTCTCTTCAGGAGCCACAGTGATGGTATGGAAATTCCCTCTCGGCAGGTCATCAGGCCCATCAACAATCTTTCCTGCAACCCGCAACACAGCAGAATGTTTGGCAAACTCCACATTCTCCACTTTCAGCTTCAGAAAAACAACCTTCCTGTCGACTTTGACATTCTCTCCTTTGCCGATCTTGACCTTCCTCTCAGTCTTCCCGCTAACCAAATCTCCGATATCAATGATTTGGCTGAGGTACCACAGGTCATCCAGATTCTCTGCCTGCACCTGCGCAAAGCCGTCCTTGAAGTTATGCTTGAGGAGTTTCATATGCCCTCTTTGTCCCTTTTCCTTAATATATCTTTGCCCAGCTTTAAACGCCCAGCTCTCCACACTCCTCTTCAGAATAGCCGTATTCAAGAAATCCATATCCACACTACGGACCATCTGAAGAGTAAGCTTCCGTAGCTAGGGCCATCACGGCAGGGGAAGCAAACACCCCAAAGCCAAGAACATCCCTCCCCTTTCCTTTTAGAGTAAATAAATAGAAAGTCTTATAAATTGTTAAAGCATCATCTTCCTATCTTAATCCTTGCCGGTTTAAGAGAAGGGTAAGTCAAAGGTATGTGCAGAGGTTGCACTACATTATTGTATCATCAAGAAGGGTTCGGGTGAGTTGAATGAAACTGAAAGCTCAGGCAACAGGTTCTGGTGCAGCAGCATTAATCGGACTGATTGCATTGTTTATTGTCATCTATCTTGTCATGCTTCCGCCTGATGTGCGGGATGAAGCCTTGGGAGAGAACAGTAGCTTTTCTCCAGGTCATACCTCAGGATCCTCAGGCACCTCTTCCAGCAGGGGAGGCACTGTCCTGCTCTCAGACACTCCAAAACGTCTGGACACCTTGGGCCAGACCAGTTATATGCATGAGATCCCTTCCTTCACTCTCTACAGCACCACAGGAGCTGATACTCTCGCCAGGGTGGATTCGCTCTATGTGAAGAACAGCATGTTCGATGTCCAGGACCGCACCATCAGCTTCACTCTCCAGAAGCCTGAATCCACCACAGACCTCAAGCTGGGGTTCAAGGTGCTTTCAAGGAAAGGCAGGCTGAAAATCAGCCTCAACGACAACGTCATCTTCGACAAGGATGTCTATACTGCAAATGTCGACCCCATCTCTCTCCCCACGAATATGCTCCAGAAAGACAACAAGCTGGTGTTCAGCGTCAGTTCAGTGGGGTATGAGTTCTGGAGGAGCAATGAATACGCGATTGAGAACATCGTCATCACAGGGAATGTGAAAGACGTCTCAGGCCAGTCAGCAAGGCAGGTCTTCACCATGTCTACCACAGAGATGTATAATCTCAAGGAGGCAGAATTGAGATTCTTTGTTGACTGCAGGGATCTGGAAAGGACAGGCATGATGACAGTGCTCATGAACGGCGACAGCGTGTATTCAGCAGTCCCTGACTGCGGCAACCCTGTCAGGCCCATCGAGGTCACCAATTATGTGAAGGCAGGAGAGAATGTCCTCCAGTTCACAGCAGACGACGGCACCTATCTTATAGACCAGATCAGGATCAACACCAACC
>CAZTOO010000006.1:0-16809 GCA_964615215.1 uncultured Methanosarcinales archaeon | reverse complement strand
TCAAAACCACGCCTCTTTCAGACACGTTCATGATTGTATGCATGGTGGGCATGATTGTCTTCGGGGTAAGGACATTCTCAGGCAGCATGGACCTCAACTGGGGTTTCACCCTTACCGTTCTCTTTTTCATCGGCTTCATGGCATCTGTGGTCTCCATCACTCCGCCTGGTTATAAAGATTTCAGGAAGGGAAAATTCAGGGTAAACTAGGTTCTTCGACATGCAATGCGAGATGTGTGGCTCAAACGCTGGCAGACTTCTCAAGGCAGACATAGAAGGCAGCGTCATGAATGTGTGCAGCAGCTGCGCAAGATTCGGGAAGCTCATCAAAGCACCGCCTGTCTATGAGAAGAGAATCGAGAGGAAGAGAGAGCCTGACAAGAAGCCGGTGGAGATTATTGTGGCCAACTTCTCCAGCCTCATCAAGAACAAGAGAGAGAGGTTAGGGTTGAAACAGGAACAGCTCGCAAAAAAGCTGGCTGAGAGGGAATCCATCATCCAGAAGCTGGAGACAGGACAGTTCGTCCCGGGTGTGGAATTGGCAAGGAAGATTGAGAAGATCCTGCGTCTCAGGCTTATAGAGGAATACAAAGCTGATATGGCTGAACAGCCGAAAGCCATGAAAGGCTCTGCCATGACCTTAGGGGACTTTGTAGTCAAAAGAAGGAATAACTAATTTAAAGGGCTGCTACTTTCCGGTTTCTGTGAGGATAGGTTTGAGAAGAAAAGTGAAGAGATATAGACGTGAGCTGCTGCTTGCGCTCATCTGCCTAGTGTATGTTCTGCTGAAAGTGACGATCTTCAGCAACGGCCTTGCCTTCTATGACGAGGGAGTCTACACCTCGACGGGAAAGTTCTTTGCCTCTTGGGGAAGCAAAGGCTCTCTTGAGATGCTGAGGCCGCTGGCACTGCCTTTTGTGCTCATCCCTTCACAGATGCTGCCTCTGAACGGGTTCATCACTGCCAGGATCATGGGTGTGCTGCTTACCCTGGCGTGCATCCTCCTTGTGCACTACAGCGCCGCCGGTATGTTCGGAAAGAAAGCAGGGCTCTGGTCGGCAGCACTGTTTGCCGGAAGCGCCCTGGTGGTGCAGTATGGCGGCTATGTGCTGACTGATGTAGTATGCTATACGATAGCGCTGCTCGCTGTGTCTTTCGCTGTGCAGAAAAGATATTTTCTCACCGGACTCTTTGCGGGAGTCTCTTTCCTCTTCAAGTTCCCGGCAATACTGGTGGTCATCCCCCTTGGATTATTCATCCTTCTGACGGAGAAAGAAAGAATAAAAGGGGCCCTGATGTTTGCTCTGGGAGCTGCAGTCGGAACACTTCCTTATTTCCTCTTCAATCTCCTCTCTTACCAGGGCAGCATGGCTGCACGGCTCTTCGGACCACTGCTTCATGCATCTGAAGTGACCAACACGCCAGCATGGTATGTCGCCAAGGCAAGTGTGGTGAGGTATGTGACAGTGCTCTTCACGCATGAGGGTGTACTGCTGGGACTTTCCCTGTTCGGGCTGTATTACTACTTCAGGAGAAAGAGGGATGTGACAGCACTGCTCCTCGGCTGCATCATCATGTTCCTTGCGTATTTTTTCTTCGATGTCGCAAGGTTCGACGAGAGATATCTGCTGTCTGCCATACCCTTCCTTGCTGTGCTTGCAGGTGCGGGAGTTGCACGATTCGTCTCGAGAAGGAAAGAGCAGTATGTGGCGGGGTTGCTGGTGATCATCATCATAGTCCCTGCTCTGTGCATGACTGCCTATCTTGCAGGGCACATCGCCATAAAGAACGATAGGGGTGTGGAAAAGGCGCTGATGGGCCAGAAGCAGGGCGTATTCATCACGAATACTGGCTTTTCCTTGTTCTATCCTCCCACAAAAGCAGAGCTCTATCCTGGACCGAATATGGGCGAGACGTATCTCCAATACAGGCTCGATGAGAATGCCAGTGCCCTGCTGATGGCTGCTGATGAGTATCCCTGCTATGATGAAAGATGCGTCATCCTGAGAGAGAAGCGCATGAATAAGATCGCCTCGAGCAACAACCTCTCTGCATGCGGGATGCTGCACGGCCAGGAAATTGTGATGGTGAACAAAGATGAAGGGAAGATATCCAGAGAGGAATGCCTCAATGCCTTGGGATATCCTCTGGAGCAAGTTCGCACTGAGACCTTCTTCAGGCTGAACACCTCCCTGAGCGAACTACAGGAAGAGAGGAACATCCCGCAGCTTGTGCTGCTGCTTTCCCTGCTCAAGGAGGATGATGTGGGAGTGTATGTCGTGTTGCGGCCTGAGAATTACGTGCTGACACACAAACAGAGGCTTATGGAGCTGCTTGACGGGGCTGTGCTGGGGGCAACGCCCTCAGAGGGGAGTAATATGGAGGAGTTCATCATGAATGTGGAGAAGGACCTTGGGAAGAACATCACCTTCTATGTGCCTCCCGGCGATGAATGGAAAGGGAACATGAGCATGCCTGAGGGCATGGAGACCTGCATAGTGGGTGCATGGGAGCTTTCATTCCCTGAAAAGAGCTGCAAGAAGGTTGACCTCTATCCGAATAGGGGGTCAGGCTCTTCAGAGCCTCTGGACGCGGAAGAGCTCATCAGAAGGTATGACGCACTTACAGAATCAGACTATGAAGTGGGAGTGACCTTCAACATCTTCTCTCCTGAGGATGAGGAATACTGGCTGATGCTGGCGCTGGCACACCATATCGACCAGAAAAGAAGGGACGAGATTGCTAAAGAATAGTCCGGCAGGCTAATTTTCGCTGACTGTCTGCTCTTTCTCAAACTCCTGGTATTCAGTCACCACAGCCTGGGCGTTGCTGCATTCCGGATACTCCCCTTCATAGAGTTTGCATACCTCGTTCAGTATGGTGGCAGCATCGGTGTAGCCCTGATAGACCTTGTCCTCGATGATGATGGCAGGATACTGCTCTATGCCATACACCCTTTTCAGTATGCCCACCATAGGCTCTTCCTCATAGTTGGTGTCAAAGGAGAACACAAGGAACTTGTCCTTGAACAGCTTCCTGAAATACGTCAGCACAAACGCCTGCTTCTCGCAGTCCGGGCATGTTTTCTCGTCAGAATAGATATAGAGCACGCTCACTTCGTCGCGCTTGCAGACCTCCTTTGTCTTCTTCGCGAACAGCCAGTAGTTCAGCTGATAGATCATGTACTCCCTTTTCAGCTTCCGGAACTCCTCCTCGTTGATGGAGCTTTTCCTGATGTAATTCTCCAGCCGTATCCTGGTGTTCTCCAGCACCTCAAGGTTGTCCTGGAAGGACTGGAGCGCCTGGTCGCAGTTCTTCTGCTCCTTAAGATAGTCCATATACTGGTACTGGAGCTGGAGGCTGGCGAAGTCAAGCTTCTCCTGGTCTGATTTTGCTGTGATCAGGCTTACCCTCTTGCCTTCGATGACCAGGCCGAACATCACCCCAAGAGAGAAGATGAGGAGGGTGATGATGAAGGCAAAGATATAGCGCCTCTTGCTGTATGGTCTTGTATGGTTGTTTCCTGCCATCCTACCATCTCTGTTTCTTCCTGAGGATGACGTCCCGTATCAGGATGTCCATCCACACAAAGCCGAGGAGGAAGAAGTAGAAGAAGATGAAGAAGAAGAAGCTTATCTTGCCGTGCTTCAGTGCAGGCTCTCTTGTCCTGCGATGGGCGTAATAGAGTATGAACATGGAGATGGTGAAGAGAAGCAATGCCAGGATGAGGGTGGCGTAATTGAAGTCCAGGATGTTGATGTTGGGGGTGATGTCTTTGATGAAGGTCCAGAAATCAAAGCCCACATACTGCATCTTCCAGAGGTATTTCATATAGGGCTTCAGGGAGTAATAGGCTGTGGCGAGGAGCAGGGCTGATGCGATGAAGGCTGAGACGATGAGCACAGGCAGCTGGATAAGGCCGAAATCTCCCCATCTCCTGTTGAAGAGCATCTTCCTGTAGGCGATGGCGTTGCTGAAGCCTCCCTTAAACCATCTCCTTCTCTGGCGGATATAGGCATCCAGCTTTTTTGGGGTGAGAGTCCAGACTACAGTATTCATGTTCTGCTTGATCCTGTAATTGTATTCCTGGAGCCTGAGGGTCATCTCCAGGTCTTCTGTAAGGTTGTCGGTGTCGAATCCCCCTACTTCCCTCAGCACTGCAGTCCTATACACTGAGAACGGCCCTGGAGAGACATGCACGCAGTCAAGCTTTGCCATGAGCTTCTTGTAGAAGATATTGACGAGATATTCAGTGAACTGTATCTTCTGGAGGAGGTTGGTGGCGCCTTTGGCTTCACTGTCAAATTCAGGCAGAAGAGTCTTTAAGGCATCTGGCTCAACGAACGAGTCTGCGTCAAGGCAGACGTAATATTCGCCTTTTGCCAGCTCAAGGCCTCTGTTCAGTGCTACACCTTTGCCCTGGTTCTTCTGGGTGATGAGCCTTACGTTGGTGTGGGTCTTCTGGACAGCCTGGACTATGGAAGCTGTGGCATCTGTGCTTCCGTCATTGACCACTATGATATCAACCCTCCTTTTGGGATAATCCAGGCCAAATACAGACTCCAGTGTCTTGAGGATTGACTTCTCTTCGTTATAGGCAGGGATGACTATAGAGACCAAGGGGAACCCTCTAAGGCGCCTTTTCCTGTCTTTAGCATCATACTCGATAAACACCAGGAACCAGAAGACTGTAAAATAGAGAGAAATGAAATAGATGCACCACATGATGACCTCGACAGCATCCAAGAGCATAGCTTCACCTTGTACTGGATGGATTTAAAAAAAGTGGTCTATATAAAGGTTATGCTAAAAAGAGGGCATTTAGTGTGCTCTTTTCCTTAAGCTTTGATGGCTGCTTCTGGGCTGACTCTTCGTATTCATAGAATGAACATCGTTGCATAAAAGAAGGAAGAAGAACAACATAATCCCTTCTCAGCCCCCGCTCTTTCTTTTCCGCAAGGTTTAAATATCGGGCCCAAGTATTCCCCTTCAACGATTATAGAAAATAAGAAGGTGATTTGTGTGGGAAAAAAACTCTCATTGTCCGTTCTGGCATTGTTGCTGCTATCAGTCCTGATGCTTTCCGTCAGCTGCAAGACAGCAACTACTGATGATACCCTAGGTACGGTGGATAGTACCCGAATAGGAGAGGAAGGAGAACCCATTGTCCCTGAAGAGCCTGAAGTGGTATATACTCTCTCTTTTGAGCAGCTGCCTGAAAAGGTGCATTCCGGAGAATATTTCACTGTAGTATGGAAAGTGGATGCCACGCCGCCATTCACCATCACCTCCACCAACCTCTTTTATGGGCCAGAGCCTACAGCAAAGGAATATGGCGCTGACACCACAAAAGATGAGACTGATTATGAATCCATGGACAAGACCTTCACCCAAGGAAGCTTTGATGTGCCGAGAACCTTCACCACAAAGATACAGGCGCCTGAATCAGGATTCATGTATGTGAAGGCCCATGCGTATGCCGGAGGCAAGAATTATTGGACTGAGGAAAAAGAGCTAGAGATTGATGATACACAGAAGCTTTCATGCTCAGGAGTCTATAAGTTTGTGGATGGTGTATGCTGCCTTGATATTGACGTTCCTGTAGGAGAATGCGATATCCAGGAAGAGCAGACTGAAGAGGTTCCTGAAACAACTGAACCGGAGACGCCTGCAGTGACAGAGCCAGAGACCCCTCCGACACCGACAGAAGAGGATCTTGCGCTGGAAGAGCTAAGGACACGGCATCCTGGAACGCAGGAGAGCAAACTGACAGTCATGACACCTATCCTCTACAAGAATATCCTCAAGCTGGAGATGTTCTATAAGATAAAAGCAGGCGATGCCCCTTTCTCAGGAGGCATGTGTACTGCAGATCTGTTCGGGAAGTATCCCTACAACGTCATACCCTGGCAGTCTGAGCAGAGGTCATTCTGGAAACAGGTGCTGACTGACAAGCTGCCTAAAGGAGAGAATCAGGTTGTGATAGAATGCTATGATCCTCTCGGCAAGTATCAGGCACAGAGGGCTGTGGTGACTGTCACTATACCTTAAGCATTTTTTCTTCTTTTTTCATCTTTTCTCTCTTGCCTAACAGCATACTCCCTGGCTGACTCTTCGGATAGTACGTGAGGTATAGAGCAGTGCCAGAGAATACGACAGATATGAAGAGTAGTGTGGGGAGTAAGGCTTTTTAGCATTCTGCGTTCCCCAAGCTTAAAGGCCTCGGCTACAGAAGCTTACTCTAACTATCCGTAGAATAGGTATTGAAGCGAGAGACACCCACAATACTTATCCTGACGTATAATCCCTCAATAACAGAAATATTTAAGTATGTACAGCCTCTCCCAGAAAGGGAATGGAAGGGACTTCCAAAAAAGAGGGGGATAGAGAGTCTATTCTCAAACTGAATGGAGTGAGCATGAGCTACGGCACCCATCTCATCCTTGAGAATGTTTCTTTTGACGTCTATAGGAACGAGATCCTGGGAGTGATAGGGGCTTCAGGTTCGGGAAAGACCACACTCCTGAAAGTGCTTGTGGGCTTCCTGAACCCTGACAAGGGAGAAGTATTGTTCAGGAAGAAGGAAGAGGAGGAAGCAAGAGGCAATTACCACATCGTCCATGAGAACAAGGAGCTGGTGACAAAGCGCTTCGGCTTTGCAGCCCAGGAGCCGAGCTTCTATGAGAGACTGACTGTGGTGGAGAACCTCAGCTATTTCGGCCACCTCTACCATATGAACGATACAGCTGTCAGCAACAACATCAAAAGCCTGGTGCACCTCCTTGGGCTGAGAGGGGCTGAGAACACTCTTGCAGGAAACCTTTCAGGAGGCATGCAGAAGAGGCTTGACATCGCATGCGCGCTCATCCATGATCCTGACATCCTGATCCTTGACGAGCCTACTGCAGATTTAGACCCCCTGCTCAGGAGACAGATACTGGTGCTGCTGGAGAAGATCAACAAGCTGGGAACAACTATCATCCTCTCCTCGCATTTCCTTGCTGATGTGGAAGAGCTGTGCAGCAGGATCGCCATCCTGCATAACACCCACATACTGGAGATAGGGACTGCGATGCAGATTAAGAGCAAATATTCTACGAACGAAGAGATTGTGATACAGACCTCACCAGGGAGATATGCTGCAATACTGAAGAGGCTGGGGAAGAAGAGCATAGAGAAGACTGCGCTGAGGGAGAACAGGTGCGTCATCTATACCCCGAAAGCTGTCAGTGTGCTCAAGAGGCTGCTCCATGTGGTGGAGAGCTCGAAAGAGCAACTGATCGAGGTGGAAGTCAACAAGCCTTCGCTGACAGAGATCTTCGAGGTGCTTGCGAAAGCAAAGGATGTCCAGCAGATGAGGGAGTCGCTGACTGCAAGGGAGCAGAGGGAAACCCTGGAAGATGACAGGAAAATACAGCACAAGATGAAGAGACCATGAACAGGATACTGAACCAGCTCATAAAGAATTTCAAGCTCGTGACGAGAAACAAGGCTTCTGCACTGGTGATACTCCTGGGGCCGGTGCTGGTGATGCTGCTGGTGGGGCTGGCCTTCAACACATCCTCTGCCACCATCAAGATAGGCGTGTATTCAGAGAACTACAATGAACTGACAGAGTCATTCATCTCTGAGATAAAGGACAACCAGTATGAGGTGGTGAAGACTGACTCTCTTGACAGCTGCATCGGCAGCATCCAGAGCGGCAGGGTGGACATGTGCATGGTCTTCCCTAAGGACATGGAGCTGAGCAATGAGAACAGGAACGAGATAGAGTTCCATGTGGATTTCTCAAAGATCAACCTGGTGTGGATGGTGCTGGATGTCATCTCAAAGAAACTGGAGACCAGGAGCGAACAGCTCAGCCTGAACCTGACGAATGATCTCCTGGCAAAGCTTGACAGCACCAAGCAGGAGATCGAGAGCAAGAAGCCTGTGATTGTGGAGCTGACGTCGAAGAACTCCAAGATTGAAGTGATGGGAGATGACATCATGAATACTCTCGGACAGCTGGACCTCTCCCTGAACAAGGATGAGTTCCACCTGGATGAAGCAAGGCAAACTGATGCAGAACTGCAGCAAGCCATCCTCTACCAGCAGCAGATCTACATAAGCGCCAACAACAGGCTTGAGGAGCTTTCCACCGCCATGGCGAAGAAGCTTGACGACCTTGACAACGAGACGAAGAAAGGCTACACCAGCGTCCTGGCGCTGATAGAGCTGGAGCAGAGCTATCTGGTGGGTGCGCCGGTGGTGGCGAACGAGAGCTACAACAAGTCCATGACGCAAAGGCAGAAGATCATGGACAATCTTGACCTTATCGAGACAGAGCTGGACAAGCTCAGCGCAAACATGGACAAGGCAGCCCAGACCAGGCAGGATGTGGGGACGAAAGTGCAGGAGATCAAGGCAACACTGAATGACGGCCTGCTGCTCATAGCAAAGCTCCAGAACTCCTTCAACAGCATCGAGAACAATATCGAATCCATCCAGGTGACTGATGCGTCGAAGATAGTAAGCCCGGTCACCACCAACATCATTCCGGTGACTGCAAAAAAGACAAACCTCGACTTCACGTTCCCCACGCTCCTGGCATTGGTGCTGATGTTCCTGTGCCTGATACTTGCTTCCTCGCTCGTCATCATGGAAAAGAAATCAAAAGCCTTCTTCAGGAACAATATCACACCCACACCTTCCCCAATATTCATTCTGGGAAATTATGTGACCAACTTGGTGATAGTGATGGCGCAATGCCTGGTCATTCTCATCGTGGCAGCAGTGCTGTTCAAGGCGGATTTGGGCCTGGTGCTTCACCATCTGCTGTTTGCGCTCCTTTTTGCAGTAACCTTCTTCATCCTGCTGGGAATGCTGATCGGCTATCTCTTCAATTCCCAGGAGACTGCCATGTTAGGCTCTGTCTCTGTAGGCTCTTTACTGCTGTTCCTGTCAAACACCATCATCCCCATACAGACCATGCCGAAAGCCATACAGGCGCTGGTGAAGCTCAATCCCTTTGTCATTACAGAAACCATGCTCAGGAAAATCGCCATCTTCAACAGCGGCATACTCTCCTACGGCATTGACATCATCTTCCTGGTGGTCTATATAGCCATTGCCGCAGCATTGGTCACGACTGCGCAGCATTATCTGAGAGAGCAGAGCGTGACTGAGTTCAGGAGAAAGCTTTCAGAGATGAAGGCCATGAAGAAGATGAGCAGGAGCCAGATTGCAGAATTCAAAGCAAAGATCCGCATCATAGAGTCCATCATTGAAGAAGGGGTGAGTGCTGCACGGAGATTCAAGATTGATCTGGCTGTCATCAAGCATCTTGAGGCGAAGAACCTTGCTGAAGACGTACCCTTCAAGGAGAGGGAAAGGCTGACCAACAGGCTTGAAAAGCTTAATACCCTGATCAAGCAGCAGAGGAGATTAAAGGGGGTGATTGCACCATCCCTTGCCAGGAACACCCTCGAAGACGACCTTGCAACGATTGAGGGCTGCATCCAAAAAGGCCATATACAGAAGGCCAGGCTCATGATGAGAAAAGTGGAAAAGGCAGTACCTGAAGGTAAAGAAGGCGCAGCATACAAGGAGAAGATCGAACACCTGAAGAAGGTCATGTGACCATGGCAAAGAAAATCATCATCGTGACCGGGACCCCAGGAACAGGAAAGACCACTCTTGCGAAGAGTCTCGCGCAGAAGCTCGGCTTTGACTATCTTGACCTCAAGGAAGTCATTCTCGAACATCATCTCGACGAAGGATTCGACAAGGAACGGGATTGTGTGATTGTTGATGTGAACAAACTTTCCCCTATAGTCATCGACATCATCAAGAGCAACGAGAACGGTTTGGTGATTGATTCCCATCTCAGCCATTTCCTGCCGAAGGAATATGTCGATGTGGCCATCGTGTGCAAATGCGAGCTGAAGGAGCTGAAGAGAAGGCTCGACGAGAGAGGCTACCATGAAGAGAAAGTGCGTGAGAATCTCGACGCTGAAATCTTCGACATCTGCCTGAATGAGGCGAAAGAGGCAGGCTATGAGGTGCTGGTGTATGACTGCAAGAATCCTGACTACAAGACTGTCAGGTTATAGAGGATAATTTCTCACTTTTTGGGTCGTATGATGGAGGACAGATTCTGGTGCCTAACCACAGGAAGGCTCAAAAGGAGCAAGAAGGAGCAATTCCCCTAGCGCCCGCTCACTTTTATGCGCATGCTCTCCTCTAAAAAGAACTCCTTCTCACGCCTTTCGTTCAGGATGCTCGAAACCCTATATCCTTTCCTGTTCAGGAAGTAGATCTTATTCTTGACTGTGGAATAGTTCAGCCTCATGGCCTTTGCCAGCTCCTCATAGGTAAGGGGCTTCTGGCTGTTATAGAGGATAGAGAGCAGCTCCCTCTCTGTCCTGTTCAGGCCTTCTGTGTTCAGAAGGGGTGCTTTTTTGATGATAAGAGGGGTAAAAGAAGCCTCTTCCAGAGGCTTATCCTCACTTTTCAGGGGGTGCTTATCCTCTATAAAAGGTGTTTTTTCCTGGTCTTGAGGCATCTTCTGCCGGATATAGGGTGAAGAGTCAACAGAAGGGGTCATAACGGGGAGGGGGTGTCTGGAGGGGTGCACTTGGACCTCAGGACCTTGGGGAAAGAGCGGTGGAGAGGTGTTCGGGATTATGGAGACGTGCCGGTATTCTTCAGACAATTGTCTATTATTCTCCGTCTCTTTAGTTATTGCCCTATCGACACGAGTCGTTTTTAAATCATACACCTCTAAAGGGAGCAGATCTTCCTGGTTATTCTCGGTAAAATCGCTCTTTTTCTGCTCAAAAAGTGCCTGAAAAAACTGATTTTTTGAAGAGTGGGTTTTTTTTGAAGAACGAAAGCTTCCAAAATCAGAGTGACGTGTCACGTCACTTTTTAGACGATAAACCTCTAAATGACACTTAGAATGACGTGACACGTCACTCGTGTCACTCGAAAAAAAATGTGCGGGAAAATCGTCGGTGTCTATGGGTGTAATAGAGGATAAAAGAGGGGTCAAAGAGGAGTAAGGGGAGGGAAAGCGAGGGGAAGGAGAGTGACGTGTCACTCCAGACGTCACTCCTCGAGGTGTTTTTAGAGGATAAAGTGACGTGTCACCCAGTGACGTGTCATCCTGTGTCACATACCTTAAAACCTGCTTTTTTAGGCTTTTCAGGAGGGTTTTAGCCTCCAGAAGCTCTGAATAGAGGATAACTGGGAAAGTGAGCCCTGGACCGTATTCCTGGCTCTTAATAGCAGAAGCCAGATCCTCCAGCAAAATCTCAGTCTTATAGAGGAATGAAGGGGGTAAAAAGTGAGAGTTGGAGGTATGGGAGAGAGGGGTTCCTGAAGGAAGGAGAGTATCCTCTACCTGCTGAAGTTTCCTCCTGAGAAGCAGGATATCCTCTAAAAGGGAAGCAAAGAGAGCTTCCAGAGTTCCTTTATACCGCATATAATCCCCCATAAGAGAGGAGAAGTGAGCAGAGTTTATAAAAGTTAAGGTGTGAAGGTAAACAGCTGTTTTCTCCAGTGATCCTATGGGATCCACCTGGATGGGGAAAACAAGTCTCTTTTAGAGGAGAAGAGGCATCGAAATGTGAGGATTAGAGAGCCTTTTGAGCAGGTTGAGGAGACACGGCTGCCTCTCAAGGTAATGAAAAATGAGGGAGATGGGAGATTATCGAGCATAAGATGAGACTTCCCAATCCATAAACTATTTAAACAGTCCTCGTTTGGTTTTTATAGAGAATATGGGGACCAACACGAGACTCTTCGGAACAGACGGCATAAGAGGGAAAGCCAACGAATATCCCATGACTGCGGAAGTGGCTTTGGCTGTAGGAAAGAGCGTAGCGACGATATTTACTAGGAAAAGTGAGCACAAGAGGCCAAAAATCGTGATCGGCAAGGACCCGAGGGCCTCTTCCTACATCTTCGAGTACGCGCTTTCTGCAGGAATATGCTCGATGGGCGCTGACGTGATCCTCGTCGGGCCGATGCCCACTGCAGCCACTGCTGTCCTGACAAGATCCTTCAGGGCAGACGCTGGCATCGTCATCTCAGCATCGCACAATCACGCTGAGGACAACGGCATCAAGATCTTCTCTGCACGTGGTGAGAAACTGCCTGACAGCGTCGAGCATGAGATAGAGAAGATGGTGCTGGAGAACAACATGTGCTGCAGCCATGTGCCGCCCCATGCTGTCGGAAAAGCCTATCGCTTTGAGGATGCGGTGGGAAGATATATCGAATATGTGAAACAGCTCGTCGTGGGGGATCTCAAGGGGATGAAGATTGTGGTGGACTGCGCAAACGGCGCTGCCTTCAGGATTGCGCCCATGATCTTCCAGGAGCTTGGTGCAGAGGTCATTGCCATCAACCATGAGCCAAACGGGCTGAACATCAATCTGGACTGCGGAGCGACAAAGCCTGAGGCGATGGCGAAGGCTGTTGTTGAACACGGAACTGATGCTGGATTTTCCCTTGACGGAGACGCTGACAGGGTGATATTCTCCGACGAGAAAGGCCATCTTGTGGATGGGGACAGCATCATCGGCATGCTTGCAGCTGCCATGAAAGAGAGGAAGAAGCTGAAGAAAGACACTGTAGTTGTCACGCCCATGTCAAACTACGGGCTCTTCGAGTTCCTCAGGAAGAGGAAGATAAAGAGTGTTGTTGCTGCTGTGGGAGACAGGTATGTGTATGGAGAGATGAAGAAACATGGCTATAATCTCGGGGGGGAGCAATCAGGCCATGTCATCCTCTCAGACTACAACACCACAGGCGACGGCATCATCACTGCACTTATGGTGCTGGTTCTCATGAGGGACAGGAAAGCCAGGCTTTCTTCTCTCCATAAAGACATCCAGAAGTATCCCCAGGTGATGATGAACGTCATGGTGAAGGAAAGGAAAGACATAGAGAAACTCCATGCTGCAGGACTGATAAAGAAGGCGCAGAAGACGCTCGCAGGCAAGGGCAGGATTGTGGTAAGATATTCAGGCACTGAGAAGAAATGCAGAGTCATGGTGGAAGGCAAGGAAAAGGGGATGATTATGAAGATTGCGACAGATGTCGCTGATGCGATAAAGAAGGAGATCGGTGCATAAGATGGCCATGACACAGGCTGTGATACTCGCTGCAGGAAAGAGCACACGGACATATCCGCTTACTGTGGAGATGCCAAAACCTCTTCTGCCTGTCATGAACAAGCCTCTTTTAGAGCATAATCTTGAGGCTCTTCAGGGTGTGGTGAAAGAGGCCATTATCGTCGTTGGTTTCAAGAAAGAGCTCATCATGGAGAGGTTCGGAAAGAAGTTCGGAAGCATTGCTCTGACGTATGTAGAGCAGAAACAGCAATTGGGGACAGGACATGCGCTCATGCTGTGCAAGGAGAGAATCAAAGGGGAGTTTATCCTCATGAACGGGGATGACCTCTATGCTGCTGATGACATCAGACGGTGCGTGAATGCAGGGGTAGGGGTGCTTGGAGGAGAAGTGGATGACCACACGAAATTCGGGATGATTATCGAAACAAAGGGGAAGCTCAAAGAGATTGTGGAAAAGCCTGCCAAGCCTGTATCAAAGATTGCCAATACAGGGCTGTATGTGCTTCCTTACGAGATTTTCTCCTTGCTGGAGCAGAAGAAGTCCAAGAGAGGGGAATATGAAGTAGTGGGAGCGGTGACAGCATTGGCGAAGAGGCAGAAGGTCATAGTAAAGAAGGTGAAGGAATATTGGCTGCCCATAGGCTATCCATGGGACCTGCTGGCTGCAAATGAAGCGCTGATGAAGCGGATTTCTGCCCCTGATATCAAAGGGGTGGTGGAGAAGTTATCGACTATAAAAGGGGTTGTGAGGGTAGGGGGAGGCACCACTATCAAGAATGGTGCCTACATAGAGGGGCCTGTAGTCATAGGAAAGGACTGTATTATAGGCCCGAACTGCTATATCAGGGCTTACAGCTGCATAGGCAACGGGTGCAAAGTGGCCAATGCCTCTGAAGTCAAGAACTCCATCCTCATGGACAAGGCTGCTGTGAACCACCTCACCTACATAGGGGATTCCATCCTTGGAGAGAGGGTGAATATTGGTGGCGGTACCATCACTGCCAATCTGCGCCATGACCACACCACCATCTTTGCGATGGTGAACGGCCAGAAGATCAGCACAGGAAGAAGGAAGCTAGGGGCCATACTGGCCAATGATGTGCATACCGGCATCCACACTTCATTCTATCCGGGAAGGATGGTGTGGCCGCACATGACGACCCTGCCTGGCGAGAACGTCAGGAAGAATATCATGCCGAAGAAGATGAAGAAGAAGTGAATTCTTAGCAGACAGGGCAAGGAAACGAGGAGGTACTCAGAGCTATCTGAACGACTGGTTGATGATGATGCGGTAGGTTTCGAAATTGCCCAATACATACGTCTCCACCAGCATCGCTATGACCAGGATAAGGACTGCTATCACCAGAAGAATCAGATTGTAGAGGATGACATTCTTGAGACGCAGGGTGTTGAATTTCTCAGCAAACTCCTGGAGAACGCCGGTGGAGATAGTGCCTCCAGAGACTGCTGCAATGATGTAGGATAATGCTTCAAGAATCATGTGAGGGAAGACAGAGATAAACACCAGGATGAAATAAATCCAGGGATTCTTTCCTGTATTGTGGGCTGCTGTCCTTGCGAGGGTGCCGAAGATGGTGCCCCAGACAGAAGCATTCCAGATGATCAAGAAGATGGCGCCATCGCCGAATATCAAGGCTATGAAGAAGCAGAAGAACAGTATCATGAGATTGTTCGTCAGGATGTCCTGGAACAAAGGCATGGAGAAAGTGGCTGCTCCGCTTGTTCCGGCCCCTGTCATGACCCCTAATTGTTCCCTGAAAAGGATGTTCGCTGCCAGGTTAGGCAGGATCAGGGAACAGAACGCAAACGCCAGGAACACGCCGAGGAAATAGAAGAGGTATATCTTTGTCATATCAGCATTGTCTGACCATAATCTCCTGAACGAGAATCCCACCACCTTTGCCTCTGCCTGCTCCCTCAGCATGAACGCCTTGTATAAGGTGGGAAGAGTAAGAAGGGCACAGAATGCCACTGCCACCAATGCAGGGTCCTCAGGGAAGAGCAGTGCTGCAGCAACAATGCCTGTCAGCGCATACCCGAAACCTAAGAGGAATGAGGGCAGATTCTTCCTCTCTAAATAATCCACTGAGTAGAGCCTTTCCAGTACCATGATACTCTCTTTGTAATGATTATATAAAAATCTTGATGGTGGAGAAGGGCATGTATTCTTTCCTTTTGTCTGTGTGGTGAAGAGTGTTGTGAAGACGACGAATCTGAAGAGAAGTGTGGGGATGCTCAGGCTGTTACGGCTTGGGTGCCCCAGGCTTAAAGGAAAAAGCAACAGAGGCTGAATCTTCAGACGGTCCGTTTACAATATGCACATAGTGAAGCTGAATCTGAGGGATGGTGAGGGAGAGGCCTATCATAAAAACTGAGCAATCCGCTAATCAAATGAAAGGATTTAAATAAAAAAATGACCTTGTGAGGGATATGAAGCATACTGAGGACATCCTATTGGTGGTGTTTGTGGTGGCTGTTGTGGGCACATTCCTGACGCTCATCTATGTGAAGCAGGTGCTTGAGGAGAGGAAAGACATAGAGCTGACAGGAGGGGACTGCAGCTTTCCTGGAAAGAAATGCAGCGAAGGCTACTGCAGGGTGTTTGATGTAATAAATGACAGCCACGGCTTCTCGACCTATAAGGGCTACTGCACAAAAAGCAGGCTGGTGAAGCAGTCAGAGATGGTGCCTCCTTCTGGCTCAAAGAACAGTCCCTGCGACGAATTCAGCATCCCCTGCAAGCCGAGCTATGTGTGCTGCAAGGAAAACATTAAAGTGCATGAGGACGGAAGCGTGGACTGCAGGCCTCCTGGCAACGGCGAGTATGGGGTGTGCGTATGCGCAAAGATCACTGTTGCAGGCTCATGCGACGAATCAGCCTATGTGTGAACAGTGTATTTCAGAAAACATTAAATAGGGCGCTTCTTCTAAAAGAGATATGCTCGGACAGATCAGCGCCTTGGAACTGAAGTATGTTGTTGATGAACTGCAGGAACTGCTGGAGTCGAAAGTAGACAGGATCATGCAGTACGGGGAGAAAGATGTTGCGGTGTATTTCCACAAGACAGGGGTGGGAAAGAAAGCGCTTCGTATTCTTGTCCCTGATGTCCTCTATCTCTCAGAAGAGAAGAGGGAAAGCCCTGAAAAGCCGTTCCAGTTCTGCCTGTTCCTGAGGAAGTACCTGAACAACACCAGGCTGCGCAGAATAGAGCAGAAAGGGTTCCAGAGAGTGGTTGAGTTCTGCTTCTCATCGAAAGAGAAGAACTATATTCTGATAGTGGAACTGTTCGCCAAAGGCAACATCATCCTGTGCGATGAAGACTATAAAATCATCAACCTTCTCCAGCAGCAGAACCTTAAGGAGAGGACAGTGAGGGGTGGGGTGAAGTATGAGCTGCCTGAAGTGAAATATGATTTCTTCACCATGGGAGAAAAAGATATCAAAAGGATGATAGAGAAAAGCCAGCACGACCAGATAGTGAAGATGCTGGCGACAGAGTTAGGCATGGGAGGTACCTTCTCAGAGGAGTTATGTGCTGTTTCAGGTCTTGACAAGAAGAAAAAACCTTCTGTCTCGGATGCAAAGCTGCTCATGAAAGCGATTGCTGAGCTCAGGCAAAGGAAAAAGAAAAGTGTTACTTACATCTCGGGTGGGAAAGTCATTG
>CAZTOO010000005.1:0-17472 GCA_964615215.1 uncultured Methanosarcinales archaeon | reverse complement strand
CTTTGCGTCAGCATGTTTTTTTTTAAGCATGGTCATCAGTCATATGATCAAGAGCGCTCATGAATAGACATGGTCGCAGGCAAGGTTCTCCAGATTGTCTTCAGGCGTTATGAACACATAGGAGACTGGGAAGTCACGGGCACCTTCCCATGTCCTTCCAGGCAAAGCTGTGGCTGCAATGCCTTTGAAACGTTCCTTGCTCTCTGCAGGCACCTGCCAATAGATGATGGCATAGGTCTTGTCTTTCTCAAGGTGATCAAGCGGCATGGACACATTGAGGTCATTGTCATAGAGATAGGCAAAGCCGTCCTCTATCGCATACTGCAGTCTGGTGCCTATCACTGCAAGGTTATTCCAGTCTTCGTTCCAGTGGAATGAGGGCGCTTCTGTCTGGGTGCGGTTGCCTTCAAGGATAAAAGGATAGGGCTGGCCGTTATACTCAGGGAATGCCTGGAGCAGCAGCTGGAGAGATTCTATCTTCTCTGTGGCTGGCTTGAAATCCATAAGCGCAGTATAGAGGCCTTCTCCTGTGAGAGGATTGGTTTCAATGTCACTTTGCGCACCCACATCTTTCTCGTTCTTGCAATATCCATATTTGAACTTCGCGCACACAAAGCAGTGGGTATCTGATTCGAGGAAGCCCCCTGACCTGACATTCAGCTTGCCTTTGCCGAACTGCTCCCAGCATCTGTACATCTCTGAAGTGAGCTTATACATCTCGCTGCTCTCAAGCTCGGAATCTCCTGAAGAGCCGCCTCCTGTAGGAAGAGTGTCTCCCTCTACCGGATGAAGACAGGGCACATATCGTGCTGTGCACGGCAGGGATGTCTTTATGCCCACCAAAGAGAATGAATCTGCGACAGTGCTTGCCACAAGACAGCTTTGCGTGCCCAGGAAGAGATTGAGGAACGGGAGGATAGAATACGTCAGGAGAAACACCAGCAGCACTATCACGATGACAGCGATGATGATGCCTACCAGGAACTCCTGAAGCTGGGCTTTCTTCTTTTTTTGATATGGGTGCATAATTATCCTCTATGCCATGCTCCTGGTGCGGGCAAGAGCCATGCCCAGGGCGATAAGCAGTACCAAAAGGAAGATGATGAAGATGGTGAGCGAAACCAGCTGCTGCACTCCAATCTCGCCTGATTTATGTTGCTGTAAGGATTTCTTTCCAGACACATGACCACCTCCTGCTGTATTAAGCGAGGATTTCTTTTAAACCTTGCTATATTCCTTATGAAGTATTGTCTGCATACCTAGCCGCATATCTCCATCTGCGCTATGACCTGTCTCCCACTGTAGGAGAGAGGATATGGTTTGGCTTCGATATTGCCTGATGCGCAATCATCGTTCTGTAACCATAATGAGACAGTGCCTGTATAGCGGCCGAATTCAGGCCTCTCTGAGCCTTCATACACTGAAAACCTGTATTTGCGTTTCCAGGAGCCTAATGTGGAATCTATCAGGAACTTTGAGGTGTGGGCAGCATAGGCGCATGACCTTATGCTTGCATTCAGCTGCTGCACAAGAGCCCTGCATTCCTGCTCGTCGTAGATGGCAGGATCCTGGCATGAGGCAATACAGTCATTGAACGTATTGTCAATCGTCTGTGTAAAGAAGTCATAATGCGGATAGTGGAGGGCTGTCTCCGGAATCTCCACCCCATTGTCCAGTCTTGGATCCTGGCATTTCCCAACATAGTCCTGGATATCCTGGATGCCTTCAAGGGGCCTTAACTCTGTCCTGATGCAGGTATCCCTCTGCAGCTCGCATTCTGTGATGCAGAAGGTGAGATTGTAACCTGTAGTGCATATCTGCTCCTCAAGGATGCCTGAGAATGATCCTGAACATTCTTTCCTTCCCAGAGGCAGGTTCTTCGCGCAGTCCCCTATCAGCTCTGTCATATCATAGCCTCTGCAGTCTGTCTGTGTCTTGAGGAGCGCATTGGCAGTATTGGACGCCATCTGGGTGAAGAGGAATTCCTGGCGGGTTGTGGAAGGCTGTTTCAGGACTATAAACTTGATGACGAAAAACACTCCCAAGGTGAGGAGCACTACCACTACCACAAGCCCCACCATCTCAATCTGGGCTTTCCTTTTTCCTGTGACTCTTAAGGAGGTAGCTGCCATGTTCATTGCCTCTGGGGCGGATAATAGAGCACTTCCAGATAGCCGAATCCATAGCTGTCTGCTGCTGGATCATAGAGAGTGACTGGAACATTGGTGGAGATGGTGCTGCTCAATGCCACACAATTTCCGGAGACATCGCACTGCTCATACTTATGGTCATACATCGTGTCATAGCTGAACTCATGTTCAGGACTGTAGGCTGTCTGGGTGACATAGCAGGAATCAGGATTAGGCCTTGGCAGTGCAGCATCGCAGGCATAGACTTTAGTGTCAGGATAGAGCTTATGCAGCCGTATGGTGCTGTATGCCAAAGTCTCTGTATAGTAAGGTGGTATCAGGGTGGCGTTCAGGACTTTTTTCATGGCACGGAACTTCTCGACATCAATGCAGTCATCCACGCGCGTGTTGTCGATGGTGCACTGCAGTTCAGGCATGAACACCAGATTCTGCACCAGCTTAATGGCTCTCATGTTGTTGTTCTCCTGGATGTTCTGGCCTGTGGAGACGCCCTGTATGCGGGAATAGAACGCAATGCCTATGACCAGCAAAAGGAAGAAGATAGCTAAGACTGCCACGCTCTCCCCAATCTTCATCTGCGAGCGTTTCTTATGGGCAATGGTGTGAGGGCAGTGCATCAGTAGATCACCGGGCATGATTGGACACGGGCTTGCGCATTCTGATTGCTGATGTGGGCCATACGTTCATAATATCCTTTCAGACGTTCCGCACCAAGCGTACCAAGACCTTCGTACTCATTGTCCTGTTCGCCTGCATAGGGATAGATGATGCCCCGGGTGTTCTCCAGCTGTTGGGAAATCTTCGTGTTCCTCTCCCTGATGATATCGACCATAGAGAGCAGCTCTGCATCTGAAAGATAAGCTACGCATTCAGTGCGCTGGAGTGATAGTTCTGCAGAACGTTTCTGATAGACATCTGCAATGGTCTCCAAATGGTTATAGGCCTTGAGCATGTTGCAGCTGTAGTAGGTGGCATCTCTGGAGAAGATCGCTCCCAGGAGAGATGCCTTGCCGAGATAATAGACAGGGTCCGGATAGGCAGTATTCGCAGAGGGCTTTGAGAAATCAAAAGTCCCTCCTACTTTCCTGTAATAATACACTTTGCCCACACCATCAAAATCCTCTTTTCTCCCTTTCTGGAGAGCATAGACTGTCACTAAGGAAACTGCATTGTCAGACATATCTGGATTCAGAAGGATGGCTTTGGGATTGATAAAGGAAGGTTCCATGACTGCAAGAGTGCTGATGTCTGCATTCAGAAGAAGGATGAAACGCACCTTATCATCCACAATATTCCTGTATTCTGCGCTCAGGTTCCTGTCCTTATAGAGCCTATGGTCCTGCATGTTGAGGTAGGCAAAGGAGATCTTCATGGTGTCGAAAGGCAGGGTCTCCTCAAACTCCCTCTGGAGTGCAAAATCGTCCATGAAACCGGGAATGAGTTCGCCACTGCCGTCAACAGGGATGATGAAGACAAAGCTCTGGAGCTTTGTTGTCATGAGAAGGAAGTTCGTGACTCTGAAAGGCACTGCCCAGTCCACTGCCTTGGTAATCAGCTCCTTGCCCTTGAGTTCGCCCAGCGTGAAGAGAGGGATATAACTGGTGTCGACATGCACGCCAGTGCCTGTCAAGGAGAATTCTGAATAGCCAGTATAGTCGCATTCGAACGTTATTGAGTCTGTGGGGACCTGGATAGTGTGGGAAGTGCCTGTGCTGATCTTTGCTCCTGTAACGATGCTGTCGAGATCATTCAACACATCAATCTGGAGCTTGGTGTCAGAAGTTGCTCTCATCTTGAAGACAAGGGTGGTGAAGAAAATCAGGATGATGATACCTACTATGAGGATGAACACCCAATTCAGCTGGGATTCCACCTGCGCTTTCCTGTAAGATGGAGTGAGATATTGGCCTCTTTTTTTCCGCACCTTATGCACCCAGTATGCTTAGCAAAAAGGAGGGATTTTGAGTATATAAGCTTAATGATTATATGAAAGGAAATGACTCAGTTTGTGTAGGGAAGTTGTTTCATACTCCCTCTTTTCGTTCATGTCCTAACGCTTACTCTTAAGAGTCAGCTTCTGTTGCAGGGCTGTTAAAGCTACAGAACGCTAAAAGACTTTAGACCCCCAAGCCTACTCTTCAGATAGTTCGTATGAAGAAAAGTATGCATCTATTCCAAACGACGAATATTTAGAGTAGTGTGGGGTAGCTTAGGCCATCAAAGCTCAGAATAAGGGTGCTGAGTAATCAGGAAAGAACCATCATTCCCAGGGGCTGATCCGGGCTCTGTCGCCAAGGCCTTCGAGCTTTATGATGACCGGCCCTTCTGCTGCCCTGGCGCAGTAATAGACGTCATTCGTCGCCGGGTAGTCTATGGTGAAATTGCCGATATAGGCCTGCTGGATGTCTCCTTTTTTCGGGTCAACCAGATAGACATTGGTCTCCTGGCCCTGGGGGTCAAAGACTGCATTCTGGATGATAGGATTGAGGTCAGACAATGACTTTCCTGTGGCTGTCTCATAGCTTGCAGGAGTCGGGTATTGCCGTGCTTTCTCAAGGTTGATGAAACACACCTCGACATAGGAGCAAGGAAGGGAGAGCTGCTTCTTGACCTGGCTCTTGTAGTCTATGCCTATCTTGTCTACGCTGTCACTGAGATCCTTCTGGAAGCGCACTATCTCGACATTACATGCTTTTGAGCCTAAGGTAACTATGGCCTTATAGCCGAAATAGAGTATCATGATGATGATGATGGCTGCCAGGATCATCATCATAATCTGGCCAAGAAGTTGAGCTTTTCTCGCTTTCATGGCAATAATGGAGTATAAAGAAGTTAATTAGCCTTTCCTTTTGGCGGGGTTTTTGTGCCTGATTTATTCATCTCTGCAAGCTCTTTCTTGAGCTCTTCCAAAGCTGACTTCTTCTTTTTAGGGACTACTGAATCCTGAACAGGAGTGTCTTTAGGCTCTTTCACTTTCGCTGCCTCTTCCTTAAGCCTGTCAAGAGGTGATGTCTTCTCATCATTGACATCTTTCTTAAGGGAGGAAAGCCTGTCCATGGCAGAGACAGCCTTCTGTGTCTTTTCCTCTTTTTCTTGAGGTTTTTCCTCTTCCTTGCCTATCGTCTTCTTGGAAAAGACCTCATCCTCTGCCACCTGCTCCCTGCCTTTGGAATAGCCGACAAACTTGCCGAGACGTTTCCAGATGCCGCCTTCCATCAGCCTTTTCTTCCTTTCCTCTTCTGTGAGTTTCGAGAGGTCCACCACTTCCTCTTCCTTCTCCTGCTCTTCCTTGCGTTCTCCGAAGCCTGTGAAAAGCTTGTCGCGTTTGTCATATTTTGCCTGCTTCTTCTTCTCTATCATCTCCCGAATCTTCCTCTGCCTCTCCCGCAATTCTTCCATATTGATTGGTGTCTTATGGAGGCTGGGCATTGGCGCCATCGGCCTTCTTCTCGTCATCTGTTGGCGCTGCAGAGCAAGCTGCTTCTGCTGGTACTGGTTGTAGTAATACCATCCCACATAACCGCCCCCCCCGAGCAGGAGCAGGATGAGGAGCACCCATAAGAAGATGACCCACCAGGGAGTAGGATGGTCTTTGGGATCGACAGGAGAATGACTCTTCTCCACTTCCTTGCCGTCTTTCCATCCGTCTTTATCAGTATCTGCATCCTTCGGATTTGAGCTCTGGCCATAGGCATCCCTGACCCTGTATTCTGCGATATTCGTCAGGCCGTCATCATCAGGGTCTTCAAGGGCGTCATTCCTTTTAGGATCAAGGCCTACCTGCACTTCCCAGGCATCAGGCATGCCGTCCTTGTCCTTGTCAGGATCAAATGCTTCAGGAGGATCAGGATATTCTGCCTGGTCTGCTGCGCCCCAGCAGCCTCTGTCTTCAGGATAATCTGTCTTGTCGTCCTGGTCATTGTCTATGCCGTCTACGCATACAGTCTTGTCGCCGTCATCTTCCACCAAATCTGCTGCACCATTGCATCCCAGATCTGCCAGATCGATATCCCCATCTTTGTCGTTGTCAATACCGTCATTGCATTCTCCTTTGATATCGCCTGATTCATCATTGTCTGAGGCTGCAAAACAGCCTGAATCTGCAAGGTCTGTAAGCTCATCATAATCATCGTCCAAGGCATTGTTGCATGCAGGAGTATAGCCAGGGATGTCTGTCTCATCATTGTCTGATGCTGCAAAACAGCCAGGATCCTGGATGTCAGAGAGCTTGTCTGTATCATCATCTATCCCGTTCATGCACTGCCGTCCTGAGACATCATCCTCCTCGAGATTGTCGAAGGCGCCATAACAGCCAGGGTCCCTGAGGTCAGTCAGATAATCAGCATCATTGTCTTTGAGGTCAGAGCATTCCGGAGTTATCTTCAGATAGTTCCGTTCATCTGTATCTCCAGCCGCATGGCAGCCTGGGTCCTGGAGGTCAACGAGCTTGTCCACATCATTGTCCATGCCGTCTGCACAGGCAGGGGGTGTGGCAGGGTCAGGACTCTCTGTGGTGTCTGATGCCTTGGAGCAGCCAGGGTCCTGGAGGTCATACATGCCATCCCCATCATTATCCAAGCCGTCAAAGCATTGCGGCAGAGGAGTGGGATTGGGAGATTCTGAATCGTCATTCTCATCCATGCAGCCTGGATCAGACAGGTCTATGTAGCCGTCATTGTCGTTATCAACACCATCATAGCACTGGAACTGCTGTTTGGCAACTGTTGTCTCCCACTCAAGGAAGGTGGTGTTCTGGAAGTAGTTGCGGCTCTTATCGTACACTTTATAGCAGATATACATGGGCAGCTCAAAGCTGTCGACGGTGAAAGGTGCTGAATATCTCTCTTTGTCGTCTATGCATCCATACTCGTCGTTTGCCTCAGAAAAGCCATAGGTGTATCTGCTGGGGTCGCAGCCTGAGCCTCCCACATTGTCTCCGCAGAGAATCTCTATCCTCAGACCGTCTGAGAGCTTGGTAATGTTCAACTGGCCTTTCGGAGGCCTGCTTTCCTTTGGCTTGAGGGAATCATCCACCTGGACACAGGCTGATTCGGCAGCATCGCTCCATAGCCCTGCCTTATTCTGGGCAAGTGCCTTGATTTTGTAGCTAGAGCCGTTCGTCAATGGAGTATTGTCCCAGTCTTCCCAATCCTCGAACCTGAACCAATATCCAGTTTCATAGCCTCTCTCTTTGTCATAGTCTGCCTCAAACGTTCTCCACCTGGTGATGTTGGTGTTGGAGCCTGTGCCGCACTGGTAGACGGTAGCGTTATAGAACGCTATGCCTGATTCAGGGTCTGAGGAATTGACTGTGGCATGGATCTGGTCAGTATAGGAGACGAATCCAGGCCAGCCGAGATGTGGCTGTTCTGCGCTGACCTGCGGCTTTGCAGGGGCAGTATTGTCATAGGTGAAGGTGATATAATCCTTGACTGCGAGACCGTCGGCAATCATGTAGCAGAGCACAGGAATCCTATACTCTCCGAGCCTGTCAGGCAGAACAACACTCTTCCTGATGAACTTTTTCATGTTGCCGTTATAGTTCAGGAGATGGACATTGGAAGGTCTCTGGTCTCCTACAGCAATAGGAGGATCTTCCTCAATATTGTCCTTGTTGACATAGCAGACAGCATCCTTGCTGGTGTAGACCTGCAAGTCTATGGTCTTTACAGAGACATAGCCCTGAGGCAGTTTCCTGATGATGCCTGGTTTTGCAGAAGAGTTCACATAGAGCTCATAGCTGATTTTTGAGGAGAGCTGGTTTGCCCTGTTGACGCACTGGACATAATAGGTGAAATAGCCGTCACGGAAAAAAGAGACTTCCTGTGTAGGGCTCCTTGAAAAATAATCAAAAGGCGTGTATTGTTGGTCCAGAGGCTGAGGCAGATTATAGAACTGCCTCCAGAGATTGTGAAGCGCAGGCCCTGTGGCATGGGAAGTGAATTCACCCTTCATCTGGGCAAACGAGTGGGTGGGATTGTCTGTGAAGCGGCAATAGACCTCATCATCTGATTCCACCATGAACTCTGTGGTGCGGTCGTTTTCAATCACAGGATCAGGGTCTGGGGTGAAAGAGATGGAGGGTGCGCTGGGATTGTATTCCAGCACCAGCTTAGTGAAAGGCTCATAAGATTTTTTTGTTGCATCATCATAATAGAAGAGATTGCCATAGGTGTCATTGCATTTCACATAAATCTCCTGTCGGACACTATCTCCCCCGCTGGCTGGATCTCCCTGGATATCGATAGGATAGGTGAAATAGGTATCATCCACGTTCTCAAAAGGCTTCATGGTGGAGTAGGGCACTAAGGGGATGTTGTTGAAGCCGCCTCCCCATCTGCATGCTGAAGCAGGCCTTGCTGTTTTAATCCTGAGAGTGAACTGCCTTGCGGCGTCGCCGCCATAATTAGGTGCTGCTATGGTGACAGTAAGGGGCTTGAGCTTGACCTTGATACGGCGGGTGATGATGCTGACTTTTCCGGTGTACTTACCTTTTGCTGTGATAGTCAGTGTGTAATAGCCCTCTTCCAGCTGCTCTACTGGAGTGAAGAAGAACGCCTTGCCTTCCAATGCCGTGGTGCGGAGATCATACTCCTTCCCCAAATCGCTGACGAGAGTGAAGCCATTGGGCCTGAGGACAACCACCTCATCGAAAGAAACTGCTATAAGAGGCATGAGGGTCTGGTCCACCAGCTCGTCATAGTCATCTGCTGCATTGACTCTCCTAATATCTTGGGAAGAGAAGAGCAGAAGAGCAAGAACACTAGCTAAGACTATCAGTGAAGTAGCGCGGCGCAAAGTCCGCTTTAGAGATGTCACTTAGCTACCCCTTTTTATTGCTGTCACAGCACACGTGATAGGTGGAAAAAGTACGTGTAAGTATTTAAAGGCTTTTATCAGGGAAAGGATTCGTTTGTGTCGGTTTGTATACTCATTCTAACGACGAATCTGAAGAGGAAGCTTTTGTTACAGGGCTTTTACGGCCAGGGAGTCCCAACGCTAAAGGAAAAAGCACCCCTACACTACTCTTCTTCGTATTCGTCGTAAGAAAACCTATCATGGAAAGATTCTTCTTCAGAAAAACACCATAACACTGAGTTTATCCGAGCCAGAGCCTGACGAACTCTTCGAGGGCCATGTCCTGCGGCAGTCCCAGCCATGCTGCGAGTTCATTCACGGTGATGTGATGCTCTGCAAGGCAGGCTGCCAGGGACTCATAGTCATAGGCTCCTATGCAGACAGTGGCTTCAGGCGCATTGTCATCCCTCAGTATAGAGTAGGTGCCTGTCTGGCCTGTCACACCATTAAGGTCGACAAGCCTGTAGTAATAATTGTTCTGGCCGCTCACCAACTTCAGTGTATAGGTAACATTGCTGCCTGAGGCGACCCTCTTGATATTCGCAGGCTTCAACTGGTTGTTCAGCACGACATGCTGGGCAAGCCAAGGAGTAGTGAAGGAAGGCATTCCTCTTACCGTATAGCCTTCTGAACGCACTGTTGCCTTGACTTTTGCAGGGATGGTCTGGACGAATGAAGGCACCCCTTGTTTGATGGTGATGAACGCAAGGGCCTTCTCTCCCAGTACATCATTGGTATCCCTGGCCTCAGCAACAATCTTATACCTGCCGTCTGTGATGCTCTCTTTGGTTGTGTTGATGATGTTCTCGAACAGGAAGAGGGATTCAAAGCGTTCTGCTCCTTCAGCGAGGAAGGTATCATAGAGTATCGGCACCGGAGTTTCTGTGTTGTCATCCTCTATCCTTATCAGGCTGATGGTGCTGTACTCTGCGCTGACATTTGCCTCCCCATCGAAGTTGGGCATGGCATAGACCTGGACTGCATCCAAAGAGGGTAAGATGGCTGGCTTGTTGGGGAAGAGGTAGGTGATGGAAGGGCCTGGATTATTGAAGATGTAGTAGGCTGTCTCGCCCTCTGCATTGGTGTTTCCTGCCTGGTCAGTCATCAGGACAGTCACATTGTTCTCTCCGGATTTCAGATAGAGGGGCAGTTTGAGATTATACACATGAGTCACATTCTCCGATACATTGAGGTCGCCAAGATAGAAGTCATCATCCCTCAGCTCATTGAAGAGCTTCTCCATGAAGAGCTGGCCGTTGACATAGACAGCAAGCTTCTCAGGATATACCTCACTGATAGTCACCCTCAACTCTGTCTCTGACTGGCTGAATTCCTCATAAGATGCAGGTGACTGGATAATGACTCCAGGAGGTATAGTGTCTACGATGAAATGGAAGAGATAATCATCGCTGGGAGTGAGGTCTGAATCTGGGTAGAGCTTGACACAGCTAATCTTGAACCAATAGGTGCCGTAGTCCTGGAGAGCTCTCTGAGACTGTGTGGCTGCATCTGAGATGAGCGCTGAATGCTTATAGAGCTGGAATCTCTCTCCGTGCATGGTTGCCTGTTTCCTGAAGAAATTCTGGAGACCTTCAAGCAGGCCTTTCAGGAAACCTAAGAAGCCAGAGCCCTGCTGCTCCTGATACTGCGAGATGGTGCAGGAGGCTGCCACATCAGTATCGGCTGTTGCAGTCGGCTTGTTTGTGCTACTGAACGGCTGTGGAAGGATGTCAAACACTTTTATCTGCTTGGTGAGGTTGATGTCCAGATCGGTGAGGAACGGATATTCCACGACATTGCCTGCATGGTCCCTGCAGACTGTTCCATAGTGATAGAGTGTGGCATCGTCAAGCAGCAGATCATCTGAGTGAGGCTTGAGGAAATATCCCTGTTGGTAGATGCCTGCGAAATCTGTGTTGTCTGCATCATCATACTGCATGCCTAAGTCCGGAGGTGTTGTTCCTCCTGCATACTGGCACTGCACTGGCTTGGAGGCATGGGCAATGAGGTGTGTGTATGTCGTGGTATCACGGCCTCTGATGATATCATAAGTGGCAAGAGCATTCTCGATGAAGCTGCCTTTCCTTAACAGCCCGTTGACTGACTCTGAGAGTCCCACAACAACATCAGACTGGTCTATGGTGATGACGAAGTTCTGGTTTGACTCTGCATTGTGGTTCAGGAAGTTGTCAAGGCACACCACCTGAACCTGTATACGCTTGATGCTGTTCTCATTATAGTCCAGGGGGTCTGATGCAGGAATAGCAAGTGAAGCGTCCATCCTGTCCGGAGAGAGCGTCATCTCCAGCTGCTGTTTCAGACCATCCTTGTCAGGATAGGTGAGATAGCAGACATTCAAAGCCTCTGAGGAATGGAACGTGATGGTCGGGGAGGCTGTATTGGTAAAGCCGTCCAGCGGCGCTGTCAGAGCCAGTTGCGGGGGTGTGGAATCAAGGCTGATGTTCAGCTCTGCGTGGAGGATAATCTTAAGATTGACATCTGCTCCCACCAGCTCGACATGGTTGAGGCCTTCCTCGAACAGCTCTATGGGATAGAGGTCGAATTCGCGCTGCTGGGGATCAGGCAGCCTTATCTTGTTGGGAGTATAGCGCTGATACATGAATGTCACATTCGTTGTCTGAGTCTTGCCTGTCACACGCAATTTATTGTATTTGGTGGAATAGACGCCATCGACAGGCATGATCTCCTCTCCTGCGAATGTCATGACCCTCAGATTATCTATGGCATCGATGATGTTCCAGCCTGCAAGGTTGGTAGTCATGGTATACGTATATGTCTTTACCGGAGTGGAAAGGCCTGTGACAGTGATACCATACACATTGAAGGTGTAGGTGCCGTCAGGCAATGCCATATAGCTCTTTGTAGCAAGTTTCTCCTCATACACCTGGCCTATGATGCCGGTGCTGGTGTTCAGCCAGTAGACATAATGGTCTATGGGTGCGTCTGCTGTCTGGGCATTCACTCTCCAGCTGAAGGTGAGTGCATGGTCTGCAGCCTTGGAAGTGTCTGCTGAGAGAAGCAGTGTTGAAGGTACTGTGTCAATGCCGAATGTCACGAAGACATCATCCTTCTGCATGTCAATATTATAGGGTGAGCACCTGACAGTATAAGTATAGAATTGCCCTTCAGACAAGGAATCTAGAGTTGCTGTGTAGATGTTGCTTGCAGTTTTGGTCATGGATACCCAGCTCTCTCCGATAGTTCCTTGCCGATACTGGCAGCCTTGGGCATCATCCACTGCAAAGTTTGTCGTGACTTCCAAGGGGATGTTAGTGTTGGTGGTGAGGTAATCGCCTGAGGCAGGAGAAGTAGACACTATTTTGAAATCCTTCTTGGTATTCACGATGAGATAGAGGAACACCTGGCCGACATTTCCTGCCCTATCTGTGCAGGTGATGGTGTAGCGGTATTCATCCATATAGCCGTGCAGGAATGGTATGGTAGTAAAGGTCTGTTTGTCCCCGAAGGCTTGTGTCCCCAGCACCTGGTCTTTCTCTATGACCTTGAACGGGCTATCCAGCGTATAGGTGCAAGAAATCTCCTGGCTGTAGTCAAAGAAGTTCCAGTCCTCTACATCAAACTTTGCCTGGAGCTTCTTGGTCTCCTTGGCAACACCGGTCAGCTGATAGGCATAGTCAAGGGAAGCGTCAAAGTAAGGATCCTCGACGATGTTATCTGTCCACACCGGCAACACCCTCAATTGCGGGGGAGTAGTGTCGATGACGATGTAGAAGAGTTTCTCTGCAGTGTTGCCGAACATATCTGCACAGGAGAACTTGATATCATACACCTGGCCCGCTGAAAGTGGAGGCACATCTCCTCCAATCTCATAGAGCCAATATCTGGAAGTGAGGCGGCCATTGACGTCAGGGCCATAGTCATGGTCTGTGTCCGGGACCATCTCATACTGCTGCTCCTGGCTTCCCGGGTCAGGGATGAAACTGCAGGATGCATATTCATCTGTCTGGATGCGGAGGATAGGGGTTTCGGTATTCAGATATTGAGCGCTTGTCATGGTGACGTTTGGGCCTTTCCTGTCTGACACCACTTTCAGTTCAGGGAGCAGGCCTGTGTTGTTCGCCTCGTCGGTCATGGCCACCACAATCTGGTTGGTTCCTTCATTGAGCTGGATGTCCTTCAGGAGGAAATAATTGTCTTCCAGTAGCTCAAACACATCATAGCCCTGCTGGTTCGCCTGTTTCCTGAACACCTGTTTGGGGTGGAGCTCCCTGTATTTGCCCTGGATATGCACTGTGTTGTCTCCAGTATACCATATCTTCGTCAGGGGATCTTTCCAGACAAAGAGATTGTTGGCTGAGAGGACGGTGACTGGCTCATCAAGTATGGGGAGGGTCTTGTCAAGCATGACCTTGATCTCCTTGGGGAGCTCCTCATTGCCTGCGTTGTCTACAGAATAGAACCTGAAGTAGGTGATGCCTTCATCAATCACATACACAGGCTCCCGGTAGATGGTATAGTCTGAGCATGTGTCTTCATCTTCCATGTACGTGCAGTAATAGGTTGCATTGACTCCTGAGAAGGAATCGTTCGCTTTGAGCGTGATGAGGGCATTCTTGTTGTACCATTTTCCGTTATAGCTGTAATTATAGGTGGTGATGGGCGGTGTGATATCATACTTGATAGTGTAGGTGGTGGAAGTAATCCTTGAGGACCAGTCTTCTGCCTCAATCCTGTATACTTCATAGGTCTCCTGGTCGAGACTATGCGGCCTGTTGAACGTCGCTTCAAAGGTGCCGCCGATATTTGCAGGGCTGCTCCAGCCATAAGGCTCCCGGATAAGCCAGAGTGGCTGTCCATCCTGTGTCGGACATGCTCCTTGCCGTGTGGGAGTGGCATTCTCCTGTTTGCATATCCTTATCTCTTTCAGGCCTGAATTCAGAGGGAGATTGTCTGTATCGCATGTCGAGAGGCCATTCTCGCAATATGCTTGGTCTGTCGGGAATCCAAAGAGGTCTGATGCGACAATATCGACTGACAGCGTGCCTGGGATGTTCTCCCAGCCTCCTGTCACATCAAATGCTCTTGTTCCGTAATTGTTCTGCAGCTGTATGAGCTGCCTCTCATCAGGTACCATGGTGCGGGTGAGTGTGCTGCCGTCACCTTCAATGAAGAGGAAGTCTGCTGAAGAGCCGTCTGGTGCCATATCAATGATTCTTACCGTCAAGGTTCCTATAGCATAGTCGATGCCTGCAATCAACGTCACTATGTCGCCATTCAATTTCACCTCGACTGTGCCTCCAGGGCCTGTTGAGGAAGGAGTAATCTTCATCACCTGCACAGACAGCCTGTTCAGGTTGAGGATTCCTGTGACAGTCAGTGAAGGAGACTTATGGTCGTAGAGAACTTTGGTCTGGGCTTTCTGGACATTGCCTGCGCGGTCCTCAAAGGTGAGGTTCACTTCCCTATACCACGGCTTGTCATTGATAAGATAAGCATAGAGACGGATGGGCATGGAGAATACACCCTCCTCAAACAGCTGGCTGTAATAGCCCTGGAGCGGATTGCCGAGGAGCTGGTCCTTCTTTGCACCTTCCACCCTCACGCTGTAGAGCGTCTCTGGATAGGTCCCATATTCCTGTGTCTCCAAGACTGAAGTCAGCTGCTCACCATACGCGCCGTCAAGATCATATAACTGCCTGAGATCGCCATGCGGATACTCTGCTGGCACTTCCACAGAAATCTCCGGAGCCTGCACGTCTATGACCATGCTGAAGGTGTTGCCCACAATCAGGCCTTCTGTCTCTGGATAGACTGGCTGGCCATTCAGGTCAAGCTTCACTGCCAGCATGGAAAAGAGCCAGATGCCTTCTGCGTTGAGCGGCTGGTCAAAGGTGACAGTGAATTCCTGGCCGCCGGTGAAGGTGAAGTCCTTGCATGCCACACCGTTGCAGAGGATGTCGTCAGGCTCATAACTGCCGCCGTCGAGAGAGATGAGGCTGACTCCGTCAATGCGCATACTCCTGCCGACGTCATCCGGATGATTGTAGTTGACTGTCGCTGTGATGGAATCGTGGCCTGCATACCAGATGCCTAACTGGTCATAACCCAGGGGCCTGTTGGAGCCGTCTTCTGGGAGAGCTGCATAATACCTTGAATCCACCACATTGAATGCCGGTGTATGGGGACCGTTGATGATCTCGAGCAGCCAGGACGTGATGTTGGTGCCGTCTGTGCTCAGGAGGTTCCCTGCCTTGTCAAGAGCATGGACTGTGAAGTTGTACAATCCTATATCAAGCACGCCGTTCTTATAGAAGGCTGGATCCTTGAGCGTCACGAGCCTGTTGTTGGCAGTGCCTCCGCACACCAGCAGCTTTCCGTCGCAGGTCAGTGTCTTGGTCATAGCTGAGGGTTTTCCTTTATCTTTCTCCACTATCAAGGCTATATCTTCAAGATAGATGCCTGACGCTGCATCAAGTATATGGAATTCGACTTTCGGTATCTCCAGGCCTTTTGCGCTGTTCGGCGCAGGATAGATCTCTCCCAGATAAGGCTTGTCCAGGTCGAAATACAGGTGGCGCATGTAGCTGTAATGGCCAAGCCTTATGTCGAAGTCTGAAGCGCGTCCATACTTGTCTAGGATGTACGGGTATGCATAATAGTCAGGAGAGCTCCTGTTGAAGTCAGCCACGGAGAACGGCATCTGGAGAGAGGGCTCAAACCATCCTAACGGCCCATCAACAGCCTGGGAGCCTGCATAGACCTTGAAGATCTGATAATCCATGGCTCCGTTCTTATTGCCTTTCACTGCTTTGGTCAGCCTCGGAGTGAATTCCACTCTCTGCCTCCCTGGGCCTGCTGGCAATTGCTGCACGCTCGTGATCCGGAAATAGCGCTCCATGGTGGGGATGATGGTTCCGTCCTGCTCTGTGAAGGAAAGCAATTGGCCAGGCTGGAGAGTACCACTGTATTCTACTGTAGTGATATTGTCTCCCCTGAATGCGTTTTCGTAAAGGAAGCCTTCTCCTATATAGGGAGGTTGGGAAGAGGTGGTGTCTGTTGATGAAGTTGTCTCATTGAGAGATTGCGGGACTGCTGTCTGGGTGTTCAGGATGCTGATTTTCACATCAGCATCTGCTGAAGGTGGCTGATTGATGCCTCCCAGTGTGAAATTCAGGCTGTTGAGATAAATCATCTTGTTGTCAGGCCTGCTGTCAGGCTCCGGAGCTGCTGGAGGATAATAGATGACAGGCAGGTCCCCCACAAAGGTCCAGATGTAGAAGCCGTAGTCGTTGGCTATGTTCTTATTGATTGCATTGCCTGCCCAGTCTGTTGCTGTGGCTGAGAACAATGCTGGCACATCAGGCTTGATGCCCCTGAACTCATTGGCGTTGAGGGTGAAGTTGGCTGGAGCAATGCCGATAACCCCTCCTGTAGAATTGCAGAGATAGGTGCCTGAGATGAATTCTGAGTAGATGCCGTCATCCGGAGAGGTTTCCACCATATGCACAGGATAGGCTCTTGAGCGGCCGAACTGGTCGGTGTAGGTGAAGGTGAGGTCGAATTCTTTCTGCAGGAGAGGCTCGTTGGTGGTGGCGTTGATACTGTACTGCAAGGGGTTGTGCTGTATGGGGATGAATATCCTGTCGAGCAGCACTTTGAGCTTTGACTGCGGCTGCTGGAGCTCTGCTGGATATCCCTGCGGAAGGTTGATGGTCACCTTCAGTTCCGGAGGGATAGTGTCCTTCACATTGACGAACAGGCTTTTTGTGGTCAACTGCCCATAGCGGTCGAACATGACCATGGTGAAGAGATATCTCCCTGGCGGATAATCATAGATAAGGAGGCCGGGATAGGCAGGGTTTCTCTTCGATTCGAGAGTTTTCTTATAATCCCTGTCTGATGGGTAGGGAGGCCTTGCCGCTGCAGTCTTGTCCATGCGCGTGAGGTTGAATTTGTCAGGCACTACTGCCGGCTTATTGTTCAGGCTCGGCTGGGTGAATATCAGACTATCAAGATAGACTGACATGAGGTTGGTGTCCAAAGGATCGTTGGAGAGTGCCTTAAAGGTCACTCTCACCGTGGAGACTTCTGTATAAGGCTTGTCTATGACCAGGGTGAATGGCCTGAAACCAGCTGCTGAGCCAAGATTCGCATAATCCACTGAGTACGTCTGGGTGTACCATGAGAGTTTCTGGCCTTTCGTATTGAAGAACTCGAAAGTGAGGGAGGCATGCACAGGGTCTGGGAAGCCTGAGACATCAAGGTATCCTGAGAAGAGGTAATCCTCGGGACCTGCCGCTGGAGACACATCCAGCACAAAGACAGCGTCATTGCCTCCTGTCGAAAGCATCATGGAGGTGCTGTCGTCCACTCCTTTCGTGGTCTCGAGAGTGTAGCGTGGTTTCCCTGCAGTCAGAGGCATCTGCTTGAAAGAAGGGTTAGGCCAGAGATTGCCGAAGTTGTTGATCCGGAGATAGACGGT
>CAZTOO010000004.1:12839-17576 GCA_964615215.1 uncultured Methanosarcinales archaeon | reverse complement strand
TCCTGACCTTCGGCTCCACTTCCCTGCCTGACCAACTGTCCATGATGAGCCAGTTCAATGTGACAGTCATCCACGGCATCCCTTCCTTCCTCATGAAGATAGGCAGGTATGCAGAGAAATACAGCATCCGCCCCAGACTCCTGCTCTGCACAGCAGAGAGTATTATTGAGGGAGACCTCACGAGGAATGTGCTGGGGGAAAGGCTGCAGAAACTCTATCCGACTGCACAGATTATCTCCACCTATTATAATTCAGAGACCGTGGTTGGGGCTTCAGAATCAGGTTTCGAGTGCGGCCATCATGTGCCTCCCGAAGCAGGCTTTGTCGAGGTGATAGATCCCAAGACAGGACATCCTGTCAAAGAAGGCCAGATGGGAGCTTTGGCCATCACCGCCTTTGATGTGGAAGGCCTCCCTCTTCTGCGCTATATGGTGGGAGACATCACCTTCATGATTTCAGGCCCCTGTCCAAGCAAACGCACATCCCAGAGGATAGGTCCCATCATCGGCAGCTTGGGCACTGCTGTCAGGCTGAACAACAGCATCATCTATCCCTCTGCCTTCGCCAACATCGTCTACAGCAATGAGGATGTGTATGAATACTATGTCAGGGCATACCTGCATGACGGAAGGGAGTCAGTGGAGCTCTATATCACTCCTGCCCCATGGTGCTCCATAGAAGCGGGGGAGAAGGTCGCTGCAGACCTTCGCAAGAAGCTCCAGAAGAAGTTCGGCATTTCCATCCCGGTGAAGATACTGAACAAGGCAGAAATCAAGGAGAAGATCCTGGACAAGCACTGCAAAATATATTCCAGGTTCATCGACGAACGCCCCCACAAGCCAATTTATTGATGTTTCTGTCCCTATTTTCTCTTTTTGTCTTTTTGGTTCCTAGCTTTGACAGCTTTGGACCCCCAACACTACTCTTCTTCGTAATCGTAGTATGAATTCTCAACATACCTTTCAAACGGACTATCCGAAGAGTCAGCTTCTGTTGCTTCTTCCTTTAAACCTAGGAGTCCTGACGCTAAGAGCAGAAGCACCTTAACACTCCTCTTCAGATTCGTCGTATTCAGTAGAAGTATCTTCTCCATCAGACGAACCATCCGAAGAGTAAGCATAGGAGCAAGAGCCATCAGCCAGCGTGAGAAAGAAAAAAGAAAGCTTCATCAATGCTTGTAGTCAGGAGTCTCCTCTGTTTCCACGTCGTCAGGAAGCCACACGTCCTTGCCTCTCAGTTTCCTGCTGGTGCTCAGGCTCTTGAACTCGATCTTCATCTTGAGGTATTCCCTGTCGTTGTCATAGTCCTCTATGAGCAGCGGCAGGCCGTCGAAATTACCGATCTTGATGGTCCTGGTGACGCTCTTGTCCAGCGGATAAATGATAGTGGAGGTATCTCTCCCGTCATAATTCCCTGTGTTGGCTTCGAACGTCCCTTCAGTGATCTCCATAAGGTATTCCTTGGCGTTCTTGATGTAGTAGTCCTCATACCTCACTCTCTTCCCGTAGTCTGTGGCATACTCCACCACATCCAGCAGGAATGCCTGTTCAGTTCCGCTGTCGAACACGATGGCGTTGTAGAGGAACTGTTCTGGAGTGTTCCACTTGTAGTACTGGGCGCTGGGATAGGTGTAGCGGGTGTAGTTGTCTATCATCGTGACTTCAAATGATACTACTGAGCTCGCAGCATCAAACTCATTGAAGTTGACCTGTCGGTAGGAATAGCTGATGCCGTTCTTGAGTGCTGCCTTCTCCTGAAGCTCGACAATCTCAGGCGCTATATCTTTCCTGCAGTCCAGCTTGCACGTAGTATAGTCTTCGCCTTTCTCGCAGATGCCGTTGCTGCAGCAGGGCTTGATGATAGTGTGGACGCATTGATATCCTGTATCGACATTGCAGATGTCGCTTGTGCATGCATTGCTGTCGTCGCAGGTTGCCGGGCAGGATTTCATCTGGCTCTCATCACTCTCTTTTCCGCCATTCTGTACGGCAGTGACGCACTGGCTGGCATCAGATACCTGTGTTCCGTCAGCACACACCACCACCTTCTGGCATCCGGAGACTGTCACCAGTACACTCACTATCATCAGCAATGAGAGCAAAAGGCATCGTTTCATCTGCATCAACCCCTTCAGTTCTGGGAGCGTATGATCCTCAGGACCTCGTCCCTCTTCTGTTCCATAAGCTCTTTTGTCCTGGCTTCCACATTCAGCCGCAGCAACGGCTCGGTATTGGACGGCCTCACGATGAACCACCAGTCCTTGGAGTCTATCCTCACTCCGTCGATAGTATTGATCTTCTCTTTCGCATACCTCTCCTTAATACTCTTCATCTTCCCTTCCTTATCCTGCACAACGCTGTTGATCTCTCCCGAGGCGTAATACTTCCTGTACGGCTGCACAATCTCAGACAGCTTCCTGTTCTCCTCTGAGACAATCTCAAGCGCCATGAGCGCGGCAATCATGCCTGAATCTGCATAATAGAAGTCCCTGAAGAAGTAATGGCCTGAATGCTCAGCACCGAAGGCAGCATTCAGCCTCCTCATGGTGGGCTTGATGTAGGAATGGCCTCCTCTCTCCATGACTGCTTTTCCTCCGTATGTCTTCACTGTCTCAGGCACAATCCAGCCTGTCGAGGCGTTGTAGATGATGGTGGCGTTCTTGCCCCTGTTTTCCGGATGCTGCAGTATCTTCTTGGCGATCAGGGCTCCCATCTCGGTGCCTGATACGATTGTCCCTTTCTCGTCGACAAGATACGCCCTGTCAGCATCCCCGTCGAATATCAGGCCCATGTCTGCCTTCTCTTTCAGCACCCTCTTCTTCAGCATCTCCACATTCTCAGGCAGTATGGGGTTCGCCAGGTGGTTGGGGAAGTTGCCGTCGAGCTCGAAGAACATCTCCACCACGTCGCACGGAAGATGCTTCGCGACCTGCGGGAATGTCAGGCCTGCCATGGCATTCCCTGCATCCACCACAACCTTCAGCTGCTTTATCTTCTTCACGTCTATGAAGCTCAGCACCTTTTTCACATAGTCCTGCATGATGTCTTTCTTCTCGAGCTTGCCTTTCAGCTTCACCTCTTCAAAATCACCGCTCTCAGCAAGGTCTCTTATCTGGGAAAGCCCTGAATCTAGGCTCATGGCTATGGCATCTTCCCTGCAGAACTTCATGCCGTTGTATTCCTTGGGGTTGTGCGAGGCAGTGATCATGATGCCTCCTGCATACCTGTAGTTGCCGACTGCGAAATACAGCCCGTCGGTGCTGACCAGCCCGATGTCCACTGCCATGGCTCCTCCGTCAAGAAGTCCCTGCGAAAGGTGCGTGAACAGCGCATCAGAGCTTATGCGCATATCTCTCCCTACAGCACACTTCTTCCCTTTCAGCCTGAGAAATTGTGCAGTGGCCCTCCCTATGCGGTAGGCCATCTCGTCAGTCAGATTCCTGCTGTAGATGCCTCTGACATCATACGCCATGAAGGTATCTTTATAGCTCATTTTATGTCTGTCCAGCCTTTTGCTGCCTTTTCATACCGCTCTGGGGTGCTGGTCTCGAACCACTGGCCTGAGAACGGATATCCCAGAAGCCTTCCTTTCTGCGCTATGAGCGGGAACACATCCTTCTCCAGGGAGCATGGCCCTTTTGGTATGTACTCGAAGATTTCCGGACTGAAGATGTAGAGGCCTGCGTTGATGAGGTTCGAGCTATGGCTGCCCTTCTTCGGCTTCTCGGTGAATTCAAGTATCTTGGATCCGGAGAGCGTCACCACACCAAAGCCGTGGGGTTCCGAGAGTGTTGTCAAGGCAACGGTAGCTATCGCCTGCTTCTCCTTATGGAACCTGTACATCTCCTGTATGTCGATGTTCTTGAGTTCGTCGGAATTTGCCACGATGAAATCCCTGTCTACGATATGCTCTGCCTGCCTGACTGCTCCTCCTGTGCCTAAGGGAGATTCCTCTTCAAGGTATTTCACAGCCACCCCCATACCCTCTCCCTGGCCGAGATACTCCTTGATTTTCTCTTTCTTCTGGCCCACAGCGACAAAGATGTTCTTCACCTGGTATCTCTTGAGCAGGTCTATGAGATGGCCGATGATGGGCTTCTCATGCACAGGCAGCAGTGCTTTCGGGATTTCAGGAGAAGAAGCGTTGAGTCTGATGCCTTTGCCTCCTGCAAGGATGATGGCTGTGTTCGGATGGTCATCTCCCATCGCTTTCATAAGAAGAAGCTCGACAGCATGGCTTCTGTTCTTGATCTTATGGCCGTCTATAAGCGTGTCCACCTGTCTGAGAACTCTCTTTTCAAGCGTGAAAGTGACTCTTTCTTTGATGCCTATCCCCTCCCTTCAGAGCGTTCTTATAGAGTATGACGAGGTAACATCTCTCTCTTTAAATGCTTTGCGATATTACGTAGTATGATGAAGTATGATAACCTGCTCATTTTCCATAACCTTTAAATACTTGCACTTTCTGGCTCAAAAGAAGCGGCCCTGTGGAGCTATGAAAGAGATGGAGAACAACTCTGATTTCAGGACAAGGACAGCAGAGATCATCGTGGAGAAAGACATCATAGAGTTCAACATGCGCCACGGGTTCAAGCGCTCCTCAGGCGTGGTAAGCCCTTTCTATATCGACAACAGGAAACTCATCTCCTATCCGGATCTTCATCGGGAAGTGCTTGATTCCATGATTGCGCTGATACAGCAGCATATCCCGCTTGAGAAGATTGATGTCATTGTAGGC
>CAZTOO010000004.1:6971-12739 GCA_964615215.1 uncultured Methanosarcinales archaeon | reverse complement strand
GCAGCATATCCCGCTTGAGAAGATTGATGTCATTGTAGGCTCTGCAGTGGGTGGAGTGCCACATGCGGCGCTGATTGCCTACAAACTGAAGAAGCCTATGGTATTTACCAGACTGGAGAGCGGCATGAGCAAGCCGACAGACTCGAGGAAGAGGGTTGTGGAGGGAGTCCTTACACAAGGTTCGAACCTCGTTCTCATTGAGGACCATGTCACTACAGGGCTTACTGTGCTGGATTCTGTTGAGGCGCTGAAAGAGCAGGGAGGCAAGGTCGCACTCTGCGTCTCCATCACCGATGACGGCCTTGAAGAGACCTCCAGGAAGCTCAAGGAGCAGGATGTCCCTCTCTTCTCACTGACCTCGCTGAATGAAATCGTGAGGCATGCTGCAGAAGTGAAGAGGATCAACGGCGTCCATACCAGAGCTATAGAAAGATGGCAGGCAGATCCCTGGAGCTTCAGCGAATGGCTCCAGAGGAACGGCCACACCCCTCTTTCCATCACAGTGGAACGGCCAGTGGTGATTAGCAATCTGACCTTCAACAGCAGCTCGACATTCGGGTACCATATCTAATAATAGTATACCGGGAGAAATTTACGATACTCAAAAGGGGGATAGGATGGACAGGAACTTAGCATTGGAATTTGTCAGAGTTACCGAAGCAGCAGCGCTCTATTCTGCACGCTGGATGGGCAAGGGCGATGAGAAGGCAGCTGATGAGGCAGCAACTAAATATATGAGGAAGGTCTTCAACACCATCAATTTTACAGGCCGCATCGTCATCGGCGAGGGAGAGAGGGATGAGGCTCCCATGCTCTTCATCGGCGAGATGGTCGGCACAGGAAAGAATATGAAAGTTGATCTGGCTGTAGACCCGCTTGAAGGCACCACTGTCACAGCAGAAGGGGGCATGAACGCCCTGAGCGTCCTGGCTGCAGCTCCCCATGGCTGTTTCCTGCATGCACCAGACACTTATATGGACAAGCTTGCCTGTGGTCCCAAGGCAAAAGGCGCTATTAGCCTGAAGAAAAGCCCTGAAGAGAACATCAGGGCAGTGGCAAAGAAGCTGAACAAGGATATCGCTGACATCACTGTCTGCATCCTGAAGAGGGAAAGGCATAAGAAGCTGATAGAGCAGGTCAGGACCACAGGCGCAAGAATCAAGCTCATAGGCGACGGAGATGTTTCAGGAGCAATCGCCACAGCGATAGATAATTCTGGTGTTGATATCCTCATGGGCATAGGAGGTGCTCCAGAGGGAGTGCTTGCAGCAGCAGCGCTCAAATGTCTAGGAGGGGACATCCAGTGCCAGCTCAAGCCAAGGAATGAGGGAGAGATCAAACGCGCCAAGAAGATGGGCATCGTCAACATCAACAAGATCTTTACCATGGAGGAGCTGGCGAAAGGCGAGCATGTGATGTTTGTCGCGACTGGAGTGACAGACGGCACTCTCCTGAGGGGCGTCCAATTCACCAGCTTCGGCGCAAAGACACACAGCTTGGTGATGCGCTCAGCATCAGGCACCATACGTTTTATCGAGACATACCATAATTTCGACAAGAATCCGCAGTATTGACGGAAAAATACACTGCACACAACAATAGGGGTGACACACATGATAAAAGTAGGGATTGTCGGTTACGGGACCATAGGGAAGAGAGTGGGAGACGCCATCGCTCTCCAGGATGACATGAAAGTAGTGGGTGTGACAGCAAAGAGCTATAATTTCAGGCTCCAGACTGCCCATGATCTCGGCATCCCTATCTATACGACAGACAACGATTCTGTTGAGGCGATGAAGAAAGCCAAGATACCTGTCCTCGGAGACATGGATGCGCTCTGCAAGGCATGCGATGTGCTCGTGGACTGCACTCCCAAGAATGGAGTGGAATATAAAGAGAAGTATTACAGCAAATATCCTGTGAAAGTCATCTTCCAGGGAGGAGAACCGGACAGTGTGGCAGACACCAGCTTCACAGCAACAGCGAATTATGCAGATGCGTTGGGGAAGAAATATGTGAGAGTTGTTTCCTGCAATACCACCGGCTTGGTAAGGCTGCTCCACACTCTCGACACCAAGTTCGGCATCGAGAAGGTCTATGCAGTCCTGATAAGACGTTCAGCGGATCAGGGAGATGTCAAGACAGGCCCTATCAACGCAATCTGTCCTGAGCTGAAGGTGCCTTCGCATCATGGTCCTGATGTCAAGACAGTGCTGAAGAATATGAACATCCTGACCACAGCATTGAAAGTGCCCACAACCCTTATGCATGTCCACAACCTGCATATCACCTTCAAGAAGCCTGTCACCAAGGAAGAGGTCATCGCCCAGCTCGACAGCACTATGCGGCTGAAGCTCTTCTCCAAGGAGCAGAAGCTGGACAATACTGCAGCCCTGCTCGAATGGGCCCGCGACATGGGAAGCAAACGTGGGGATTTAATGGAGCTTGCTGTCTGGAGAGAGAGCATCTACTGCGACGGCAAGGACTGTTACCTCATGGCAGCAATCCATCAGGAGTCAGATGTCATCCCTGACAATATCGATGCCCTCAGGGCAGTCACAGGAGAGAAGGATGCCATGAAAAGCATAAAGAAGACGAACAGGACACTGGGCCTCAAGGGATGAGGCTCTTTTCTTTCTCTTCTCTTTATGGAACATATAAACAATGGATTTATATTCTGGTGATAAAAAAGCCGGGCAAAACAGCAGCATCAGGGTGAATGACAATGACATCAGCATTTGAGAACGGCATACAGCAGGCAGAGAAGGCAGCGAAAAAGATTAAGCTGAAGACAGAGTACTGGAATTACATAAAGACGCCGAAGCGTGTCATAGAGGCTTCTATCCCGCTTAAGATGGATGATGGGGAATTGCGCACCTACGTAGGCTACAGGGTGCAGTTCAACGACCTGTTCGGCCCTACCAAAGGCGGCATCCGATTCCATCCGGAGGTCAGTCTCGACGAGGTAAAAGCCCTCTCGTTCTGGATGACCTTCAAGAACATCATCGCAGGCCTTCCTTATGGAGGAGGCAAAGGCGGCATTGCAGTCGCTCCGAAAGAGCTCTCTGAGCGTGAGCTCGAAAGGCTGAGCAGGGGCTACATACGTGCCATGGCAAAGTTCTTGGGCCCGAAAGTGGATATTCCTGCTCCTGATGTCTACACCACTCCTCAGATTATGGCATGGATGGTGGATGAGTATTCAGCCATCGTGGGGCATAATGAGTTCGGCATGATCACCGGCAAGCCTCTTGTTTTAGGAGGCAGCTTAGGAAGGGAGCAGGCAACAGCCCAGGGAGGTCTCTTCAACCTGAAGGAAGCGCTTGATGTGCTGAACATCAAGAATCCGAGCGTTGCCATCCAGGGCTTCGGCAATGCAGGCATGGTGATGGCAAACCTGCTCTACGCAGAGCATTATCATATCGTCGCAGTCTCAGACTCCAAAGGAGGCATCTATGACGCTAAAGGCCTGAATATCGCCGAAGTGGTGAAGCATAAGCAGGCAACAGGCACAGTCCTGAAGTTCAAGGGCGCAAAGGACATCACCAACCCTGAATTATTGGAGCTCCAGGTGGATGTGCTGATCCCCTCTGCTCTGGAGAACCAGATAACTAAGGAGAATGCAGCAAAGATAAAAGCAAAGGTGGTGTGCGAGCTGGCGAACGGCCCTACCACCGCAGACGCAGATGATGTGCTCTTCAGGAAAGGCACCTTTGTGATTCCAGACATCCTGGCCAACTCAGGCGGCGTGACTGTCAGCTATTTCGAATGGGTGCAGAACAACATGGGATACTACTGGACTGCTGAAGAAGTCAGGGAAAAGCTGCAGGCGAAGATGATTGCTGCATTCGGGCGTGTGCAGGAGACTGCCAAGAAGCATGGTGTGGATATGCGCACCGGCGCTTACATCTCTGCTCTCGAGCATGTCAACAATGTGATGAAACTGAGAGGGTTCTAGGATTTTTCATTTTCTTTTTTGATTCTCATTTTGATATGTTTTCTGACTCTTCTTTTCTTTAGAGTAGTATGGGGAGCCCCAAGCCTTTATCGTACCGGAGTCTGACAGCCTTACTCCCAGGCTTACTCTTCTGATAGTCCGTTAGATTGGTATTCATCTGAGATATCTTACGAAGCATAAGAGGAGTGTGGGGAGAGCTAAGTCATCAAACAAAAGAACGGAGAAGACAAAGGGACGGAAAAAAGAAATGGGAGATTATGGGCCCAGAGGGATTCGAACCCTCGACCTTCCGATGTCACAGCGTAAGACGCTTAAGAGTCGGATGCTATACCAGGCTAAGCTATGAGCCCATTCCTGCCCAAGAAAAATCAGGCTTTTAAAAAGCTTTCTAAAACGTCTGTTTCTCTATGTATTCTCGTGTTCTCTTAACCAATGTCTCTTTTTCTGAAGAGTAAGCCTCTGTTTAAGGGCCTTTAAGCCCAGAACTTTAATAGCTTAGCAACAGAACACTCCTCTTAAGAAAAAAGCTAAGGTCCAGAATAAAGAAGGAAGCAATCTGGCTTTTTATCCCTTTACCAGCCTGATGACAGTGATTTCATTGAAGCTTCCCAATCTCATAGGAGGCCCCCATGTGCCGGTGCCAGGCGAAACATACAGATAGCTTCCATTATTCTCGAACAGCCCATGCACATATCTGAACTGCAGCCTCACCAGGAGATTGAAAGGGATGATCTGCCCAGCATGCGTATGGCCTGAGAGCATGAGCTTTATGCCTGACTTCTGCGCATCCTCAAAACCCAGAGGAGCATGATACATGAGGACAGGCACTTTACTTTTGCTGACATTGACCTTCTTCAACCCTTCAGCAACAGTGTTCTTGCTTTCGCTGTAATCAATCCCGATAATCTGCAGCTCGCCAAAATTTTTCGCCTCATCCCTCAAGACAGCCATATTCGTCTTGGAGAGCATCTTCGTGACATTCTCCAGCCCCTCATACGTCTCATGGTTGCCTGTCACAAAGAACACAGGCGCCTTTATCTCATTCAAAGGCAGGAACTCCTCTGGCTCGAGCTTTGCGCCCCCGTCGATAAGATCCCCAGTGATGAGCACGACATCCGGCTCCAACGCATTCGTCTTTTCCACAATCTCCCTCAGGAACTCCTCTCTCCGGATAGTCCCTACATGGACATCAGACAGCTGGACAAGGGTAACCTCTTTACTGACCCCGGCAGGAATTTCAACCGTCTTCACAACGACGAACATGTTTGCTATGGCGGCATAGAGCACTACCACCCCCACAACACCCAGGATTACTATCCCCCACACGAAAGGAGAAAGTTTCACAATATACTTCAGGATATCATACACCACCATGGCTGAGAACAGCAGGAAGATGATGCCCACCCATACCGACGAGATAGTATAGAATACACGCACTATAACATTTGAAAAAGTCCTTTCAAGGGCGCTGAAAAGTATGTAGGAGAGGGAAAACACAGCAACAACGACAAAGAACCACACATTCCTTGCGATGGAGAAGAACTGGGAAAAGCGCCAGAACACGTAGAAGTGCATGAGGAAGAACACGCTGAGGAAGACGCTCAGGAAGATGGTCATCATGAGGATTCTGTTCATGGCAATTCCTCGTCGCTATTTGATATGCAGCTCAATCACATCCCCTTCCTGGAGCACATGCTTCAGCATGAACCTCTGGCCTGGGAACTTCGCGCTTCTTCCCCACACCCTTGCGAACTTGAATTTTGCAATAAAGTCGCGGTGCAGCTTCGAGCACATCTGCTCGACAGTGGCATGC
>CAZTOO010000004.1:0-6961 GCA_964615215.1 uncultured Methanosarcinales archaeon | reverse complement strand
GAGGTCTTTCAGCCTGGTGAAATCAGTGTCGTTGTTCGCAGAGATGCATAAGTCAGGCTTCAATTCATCTATCAGCCTCTCCAGCTCCTCCTCAGACACCAGGTCTATCTTGTTCAGCACCACTATGGCAGGCAGGTATATCTTGTTGTCTTCCACCACATCCAGCAGCTGGTCGACATCAATGTCCTCGTGGATTACCACATACGCATTCATCAGCCCCATCTCTCTCAGCACCTTCTCAGCCACTTCCTTGTCCAGTCTCGTATTCAGGCAGGTCCAGGAGACATCCAGCCCTCCTTTTGGCTTTTTCCTTATCACGACGTTCGGCTTCCTCTCGTTGATTCTCAGGCCGAAATCATAGATCTCTCTCCTTAATGCTTCCAAGGTGTCAGGCCTGAACACATCCACCAGGATGATGGCAAGGTCAGCATTTCTCATCACAGCAAGCACTTCCTTTCCTCGTCCAGTGCCTGCAGCAGCACCCCTCACAATGCCAGGAACATCCAAAATCTGTATCTTCGCATGCTTGTATTCCATAAGGCCTGGGATGACAGTCAGCGTCGTGAATTCATACGCCCCCACAGGAGAATTCGCATTCGTTATCTTGTTGAGGAGCGTGCTTTTCCCCACGCTGGGATACCCCACCAGCACTACAGTCCCGTCGCCGGTCTTCCTGACAGCATAGCCCTCGAACTTCGGCCCTGACTTGCTCCTGGCTTCCTTCCTTTCCCGAAGTTTCGCCAGCTGCGCCTTATAGATGCCTACCGCCGCCTGGGTGCGCTTGTTGTATTTGGTGTTGGAGATCAGCTCCTCTAACTCTTCTATCTTCTCGTCGACACCCATCCTTGTGCCTGAGGCATTCTTCTCCTTTTGCTTCTGCTTTTTCTGCATGGATGCCCTGTCATTGCCGCCACTTTAAAAAGCTTTTCAGAGACAGCTTCATCATCTTTAAATACAAAGGCCCATCCCCCTCAAAGTATGAAAAAAACACTGCCTGCATTGCTCTTCATCTGCCTGCTGTTCCTCTCTTCCTGCGCAGAGAAAGAGATGATAGCTCCTTATGAGGGCATAGCCCATCCGCGCACAGCAGTGAACATCACCACGTCTATAGGCACGATGAGGATAGTGCTGTTCGACGAGGAAATGCCTCTCACGACAGAGAACTTCCGCAATCTTGTCGACAGGCGCTTCTATCATGGACTGACCTTCCACAGGATCGTCAGGAACGAGCTGATACAGGGCGGAGACCCCAACGGTGACGGCTCAGGAGGCAGCGGTGATTACCTCAAGTTTGAGACCGATCCTGCACTGACCAATATCCCCTACAGCGTAGGCATGGCGCATCCTGCGAATGAGAAGGACAAGGCATCTTCTCAGTTCTATATCCTTATGACTGAGCATCCTGAGCTTGACGGCAGTTATGCAGTCTTCGGCCATGTGGTAAAAGGCCAGGACATGATCAAATCATTGCATTATGGGGATGTGATGGTCTCCCTCGAGGCAGGGCCTGCAAATGAAGAGGACTGGGAGCTTCTCCAGAAAGACATCGAGAAATGGCGCAAGGACAGGGAGGCAAAAGCGTTCAATGAACGGAACATGAAATGATCAGATATCAAAGCCCATCTCAACAGAGCCCATGAGCATTTTCTTCTCTCCTTTGGTGGCTCTTTTGACGTTCTGCTCATAGAAAAAGATGTCCTGGAGCACGTCAATGCCCAATTCTTCAGCGCCCAGCATCTTCACAATTTCCTTGACTACTCTCTCAGCCACATTCTTGTAGCGCATATGCAGCACCAGGTCCAGCATGAGCGCATCAGCAAACCTCACAATGACCACATTCCTCTCATCGTGCTTGAAGAGTGTAAATTCCCACTTCTCTACCTCATATTCCTTATAGACCCGTTTCATGTCAAGATTGAGTGGCTGCGCCTCCATCTCTTTGATGCGCATGATCTCAGGCACAGAAAGGTCTCTTTCCTCTTTCAGCTGATGGACCAGCCTTTCCGCATCATTCCTGTTGACAGTCTTGTATTCCTTCACCACATTATAGTGGTTCTTGTAGTTATAGGTCTTGAAGACCTCCCACCTGTTGCGAGAATTCTTCCTTGCTTCTATCCTGATGTTCAGGTTCCTCTTCCGTTTCTCAAAAGAGATAATCTCCTGTGAATTAACCAGAAGCTTCCACATTCATCACACACCTCAAAGGGAGAAGAGAACTGGCGCATTTAAAAATTTTCTGTTTTTAAAGCAGCTTTTTTTTAAGGAGAACCCCTGCACAGACTCAATTCATCTAGCACAGTTGCCTTGTTCCTGCATTCTGTGGGAGGGATGTCCGTCGCTGTTTCTTCCTCGTTCATCACCACAGGTATGAGCATGATCTTGGTGGCTCGGAAGGGCGCCTCAAATGCATACTCTTCCCTGCCTCTCTTTATATAGGTGTCAGGGAAAATGACATCTTCCTGCCTGCCTTGCTCGTCGAAGAATCCTATCTTTATGCCTCTGACGCTCCTTTTGCCGTTGTTCTCTATATACACCGTTATCCCGTTCTCAGTGGCACACGCATCCTCAGCGAACAGGAAGAATTCGCTGCACAGCTCCACATGTTCTGTGGCTTTGGTGAAGCCTTCTGCTGACTGCCCCATCATGCTCTTTTTCGTGATGTCCTCAACCACTCTCCCTTCTGGGCTGCAAGAGAGAAGGAAAAGTACCATCGCTACAAGTACCCAACCCAGTTTCCGCTTATCCTCCATGAAGAATGGTGAGGATGAGAAATATAAAAAACTATTCAGTGCTTGATGTACTGGTTCTCAAACGCACGCACAATGAGATATCCTGCGTCAAACGCCAGGATGGCGAAGAAGAAATACCAGTTTTTGGTGAATAAGGACACTATCAGGGCGACAATCTCAACGAAAGGCCGTATCTCCACCATCCTTGCCAGCGGCCTGCCTACCATTGCCCTATGATGTTTGGTGACATAGGCGTGGGAAAGCTCATCCAGCACTGCCACCACCAGGAACAGCAGGAAGAGTGTGATGCTGAAAGCAGGGATGCCGAAGATGAGGATGAGAGTGATGAAGGTGCCGAAACCGAAATAATGCGAGAAGGCATCGATTTTTCCTGCAAAGAGCATGCCTATCACGATGCCAAGCCAGAGCGGTATGACTTCAGTGTTGACAGCGAACATGTAATAGATGAGGAAGCCGTAGAACATGCCCAGCAGGATGCCGAGATACTGATACTTGTCCTTTCCGTAATCCTCGATATCATCCACTATCTTGACGAGCACGCCTGTGAGAAACGCTATGAGCAGTGTCTGGAGCCACATGGAAAAGGAGAACAGCTCATGCTTTATTAATCTTACTCAAAGAATGCAGCCTGCGCTACCAGGGGGAAGATGATAGAGGCATCCCCTTCAACAGTCACGGTAGTGGCTTTGTCTTTTATCTTGTTCCATGAAATTGCTTCTGAGGTTCTTGCTCCGCTCAGAGAGCCGTCATAGGGTGTGGCTGTGGTTACATAGATAGCATAGTCAAACCCTTCCCTGAGTATATTGACCCCGATGGCATAATGCTTAGCAAAACCTCCGCCTAAAAGGATGCCGCCTGTCCTGTCTGCATTCAGGACTGCACTGCCCAGCTGCTTCATGTCTGCTGTCACGTCAATACCGAAACCTGGATTCTTCTGCTTGAAGAAATACAATTGGAGGCCTAATGCTCCGTCGGTTGGCGCAGGGCAGTAGACGGGAATATTGTTTTTTGCTGCCCAGTACAAGAACGAGTCTTTGCCTTCTTTTGCAGGGATGGAAAGGCCTAGCTCCCTTATCAGTTGTGATGGTGAAATCAGAACACCGGTCTTTTTCTGTCTGTCATAGAGTTCTGTGAATATCGGAGTGAGCATGTCCTCAAGCTTCTCATACCTGTCGTTCGGCACGAGGATATTGCCTATGCGGTTGATGCCTTTCTTCCGCAGCTCGTGGTCATCCATATGGAAATCCCCATGGAGGAAGGGGAGTTTTGTCTTGATGAGATCCTCCTCGACAGAGCCTATGGAGGTGATGATGATGTCTATGTCTTTTCTCTCGCAGAGCTGGGCGAAGAGCTCCCTTAAGCCTGAGGAGACCATATTTGAGGTGAAGGAAAGCATGATGAGGGCTTTTTCCTTCCGCATCTGCCTGATGATAGAGACTGCTTTAGCGAGATGTGTCGCCTGCAGACCTGCATCTCCGTACTGCTTCACCAGTTCAGATACTTTCAGGCCTTTCTTCAGCGTGATGCCTTTGATGTCCATGAGAGGAAAAGATAACAAGGTGTTTATAAATGTTTCACAAAGAGAAGAACTTACCTGAAACGATAGACCATACTGCTGAAATCCACCACTTTCCCCTTCTTCACAGCAATCCCTTCCTTCTTAAGCCTCTTTATCTTCCCGGCAACCCCTCCTGCAGCACTATATTCGCCCACAGAGCCGTCACTTTTCACGACTTTAAAGCAAGGGTACTTGTCAGGCTCTCTGTTGCATCTCATTGCCGAACCGACAGCCCTATAGGCTTTTGTGCCTAAAGCCTCTGCTATGGCTTTATAAGTGGTCACTTTACCTTTAGGGATCTGTCTGAGAAGCACCAATGCTTGTTGCTGTAATGCTCTATTCTTTGCCATGCTATCGAGTAAAAGAGGTAACATTTATAAATATTGGTCATCCTCACCCAAAACAGACACACATTACGAAAAAGAGGAGAAAATCAAAAAATCAAAGGGTGTTAGTCAATGCAGATAGTCAATTTCAACATCAGCAGTATCCTCGCAGAGAGGAGAATCCCTAAATCCAATCTGGAACTCAGGAACAACATTGTCATCAGGAAAGTGGCTCCGGCACAGATACCTGGCCTGACCAAGCCAGCCCTGACAGTCCATTTCGTCTATAATGTCGATTACAGTCCTGGTGTGGGAGTCATCAATATCTTCTGTAACGTCACTGCCATCATGGAAGAGGAAGAATCAAAAGCAATCCTTGACCAATGGGAGAAAGAGAAGAAAGTGGACCAGCAGCTCATCAATCCTATGATGCATTTCCTGCTGACGAAATGCCATGTCCATGCCCATTATCTGAGCGATCTCATCTCTTTGCCTCCGCCATTCCCCATAGCCAATATCAATCCCACAGTGGAAAGCCTTGAAGAGCTGAAGAAGAGGCAGCAACAGCAGGAGCCTGACAAGAAAGAGCAGAAAGCAGAGTCAAAGCCTGAAAAAAAGAAGAAGTAATCCCCTATGGCAGCAGCAAAGCATTCCCAGAAGAAAGTCAAGCTGAAAGTAGCAGAAGCTATCCAGGACGATGTCAATAAAGGCATTGTGCGAGTAGACAGTTCTTTTATGCATGATATCGATGTCAGGCCCGGAGAGTTTGTGGAGATCTATGGGGCAAGGAAGACAGTGGCCATCATAGACAGGGCTTATCCAGGTGATATAGGGCTGAATATCATCAGGATGGATGGTATCATAAGGCGCAACTCCAGGACCTCCATAGGCGAGTACGTGGAGATATCGAAAGCCACCGTCAAGGAGGCAGAGCGCATAACCATAGCTCCAGCGAAGAAAGGCATCATGGTCAGGGCCTCTCCCCACATCTTCAAGCAGGGTCTGCTGGGAAGAGTGGTGCTGAAAGGCGACATTGTCTCATTGGGAGGCACCCGTACCAGGCAGAACACGCTCCAGATGTCGCCGTTCTTCGAAGACATCTTCGCCATGCTTGATGAGAACATGCTGGGTTTCGGCCTGGGAGATATCAAATTTGTCGTTGCAGATACGCAGCCGAAGAAGGATGCAGTTATCATCTCTGACAACACTGAGATTGTCTTCAATCCGGAAGCAGTGGAAGTCTCCGAAGAGAAAGTCCCTGAAGTGACCTACGAGGATGTCGGGGGCCTGAAGGAGGAAATCAAGAAAGTCAGGGAGATGGTGGAGCTTCCCCTTAAACATCCGGAGATATTCGAAGCCCTCGGAATAGAGCCTCCGAAAGGCGTTCTCTTGCACGGCCCTCCAGGCACAGGAAAGACCTTATTGGCAAAGGCAGTGGCCAACGAGACCCAGTCGAATTTCTTTGTGATCAACGGCCCTGAGATCATGAGCAAGTTCTACGGCCAGTCAGAGGAGAACCTACGAAAGAAGTTCGAGGAGGCGGAGGCCCAAGCACCTTCAATCATCTTCATCGACGAGGTTGATGCCATAGCTATCAAAAGAGAAGAATCAAAAGGAGAGGTCGAGAGGAGGGTTGTCGCGCAGCTCCTTGCACTCATGGACGGCCTGAAGACTCGTGGCAAGGTAGTGGTGATTGCAGCAACCAACATCCCCAACATGATAGATCCTGCACTGAGAAGGCCTGGAAGGTTCGACAGGGAGATTGAGATTGGCGTTCCAGACAAGCAGGGCCGCCTGAACATCCTGAAGATCCATACCAGGAACATGCCTCTCGAGCCAGATTTCAATCTGGAGGAGATAGCAGACATCACCCACGGCTTTGTGGGAGCAGACATCTATGCCCTGGCGAAAGAGGCAGCGATGATTGTATTGAGAAAGATATTGCCAGACCTCAAGCTGGACAAGGACGAAGCCATCACTGAGGAAGAGCTTAAGTTGTTGAAAGTCACGAAACAGGATTTCCTCGAGGCACTCAAGACAGTCAGACCATCAGCCCTCAGGGAGGTTCTTGTCGAAGTGCCTGATGTCAAATGGGAAGACATAGGCGGCCTTGAGAATGTGAAGCAGGAGCTGAAGGAAGCAGTGGAATGGCCTCTGAAATTCCCGCAGGTATTCACGAGATTGGGAGTCAGGCCTCCTAAAGGCATACTGCTCTATGGCCCGCCAGGTTCTGGAAAGACCCTGCTGGCAAAAGCAGTTGCCAATCAGTCTGAGGCCAATTTCATCGTCGTGAATGGCCCTGAACTGTTATCTAAATGGGTGGGTGA
>CAZTOO010000003.1:0-17592 GCA_964615215.1 uncultured Methanosarcinales archaeon | reverse complement strand
ATCTGCTTCCCGAATTTGTTGGTGAAGAGGATTGCGTAGTCAAACTGCGTCCCCAGGACGTTCTTCGTAGCAGAATACTCCATGCTCTTGAGGCTGTCCACCTTTATCACATCAATCCGGTTGTTGTTGTCGGTCAGCCCGATTCTGGTGACGTTCGTCGCGTTCCAGCCATAGGGGTAGCCTGCAGTCAGCAGCGATGCAGAGACGCTCTTGATGTCCATGCTCAGGTCGCTCAATATCTTTGACTCCTCTAAAGTATAGTTATTGATGAAGGCATAGAAGATAAACAGGGACAGGACAAAGATGAGGAGGCCTATCGCATAGTCAGGATACCAGACCTGCGCCCTGTTTGTATGTTTCATGACAATCACTCAATACACATAGATGATGCCGTCTGTCTTATTGATGGTGTTGGTGCCGTAATGGAGCTGGCCCTGGACAGAAGGGATGGAGACTATGTATTCGTGCGACGAGGTATTGACCACCACGCTTGCCCCATCTATCCAGGCGCTGATGGGATACTCTCCTGTCCGGTTAGGTATGGTGAACTCACGGATGACTCCGTCTTCCACACTCGTCACAGCAACGAACTCCTCGGCAATGCTGTAGGCCATATCCTTCACCATGCGGTATTCCTCCTCGTCCTGGATGATGGAGGAATGCTCCCGCACTGCGACAGTGAACAGCACAAGAAGGATGAATGCCAGATTCACCAGTATCACAAACTCGATGGCCACCTGTCCTTTAGCATCTTTTTTTATAGGCATCGTCCTGCACGTTCGCCCTATTCTGAGGCAATCCTGACATACTCGCCTTTCGATTCGATAGTGATGTATTTTATGCCAGAGCCTGCATCAATGCTGCCTGTCATGTTCACGAAACTGTACTCCGCCACATCACTCACTCCATGGAGGCCTTTCACCTTGAAGACTATCTCATTGTCCTGGACGGTGACATTCATCACATTCTCAGGCATGTACATCTTCAGTGTTGTCCTGCTCATATCTCCCAGATAATACACAGCCTCGGCATTGTCCACGATCTTCTTTGCTATCTGGTTGACCTGGCTGTCGATGATCTGGTCCTTGGTCTCGGAGGAGTAGGTGAAATAGACGATGGCCAGGGGGATCAGCGACATCGTCACAAAACCCATGATGATAAGATACTCTATGCTGATCTGCCCAGTCTTTCTTTCTGCCCTCTTTTTTCTTGCCAAGAAGCCCACACTCCTCAGGAGCTGAAGAGGGGTTTATATATAAACATTCTCAATTTCAGATAAGCATAAAAAGGAGGAAAAGCACCCCTCTTCAGCCTCGGACAGGTGAAAAACAGAAGCAGGTGCATAGGATATGGCGCAGTCAGACATGAACGATATGATGGGCAGTTACCTCAGCAAGCTTCCGAAAAAGCGGCATCCATCCCGCCTTTGGCAGGAGAAGCCAGCACAAAAAGAAAAAGTGCCAGAGACAGGTAAGCGGCAGGATGAAAACCAAGTGGACGTGTATGATGAGCGCCCCGCTCTCCAGAAGACGCTTGACCGCTATGCTGTCAGGATTACGTCTCTCTTCAGAAGAAAGAAGAAAGAGCAGCAGCAACAGGAAGAGATCCCTCCGGAACTCCAGCCAGGAGCAAAAGTTGTTTCAGAGCACCAGCCTGTTGACCCCAACGTCGAAAAAGAGTTCGATAAGGCAGAATCCGTCCAGAGAGACGCCAGAAAACCACACATGTTCAAGCGCATCTACTACAGCATCATCGGTAAGAACTGGGAAGACACACCTCCTAAATTCATCACTGAAAAGCAAGTGGTGCATCAGGTTGCTCCTGAAGTTCATGAAGAGGCGCAGCAGGCAGAGCAGGAGATGGAGGAGATAAAAGAGGAAAAGGAGAAGGAGGAGAAGGTTGCCGGAGTCCTATCCGAATTCCTGGGGAAGATCCGGAGAGGAAAGAAAAAGGCAGAAGAAAAGCCCAGCCCGGAACCTTCCGCTCTCCACGAAGGCAGCAAGGAAGAAAAACAGACATACCAGAAAGTGATGCTCTACAAGCCTGAGCTTGACAGGGACATGCGCCGCATCCTCAAAACCATAGACAGCTTCTATGGTGAGATTCCAGAAGAGGTACGCCGGCAGTTCGAGAAGAGCGAAGACTATGTGACCTATCAGGGACTCCTCAGGAAGTACAAGATACGATGGTAATCATTGCGTTTGTCGGAATGTCTGGAAGCGGAAAGTCCACAGCAGCGAAGATGCTTGCAAAGAGGAAGTTTGCTTTGGTGAGGTTCGGAGACATCACCGACGAGCAGCTTGAAAAGAAGCATCTCCCCCTGACAGAGCAGAACGAGAGATGGATGCGGGGACTGCTCAGGAAGCGCTATGGGATGGCAGCGTATGCGAAATTCAGCCTCCCGAAACTGAAAGCTCTTCTCGGGAAAAAGAGGGACATTATCATCGACGGCCTGAGAAGCTATGAAGAATTCCTCTATCTCAGGAGACATCTTAACCAGCGCCTGATGATTGTCCACATATATGCACCTAAGCCAGTCAGATATCGGCGTGCAGCAAAAAGAGAAGTGAGGTCCCTCACGGTGGCAGAATTGGCGTCGAGAGATGCAGACGAGGTACAGCATCTCAACACACCCAGGACAGTGGCGCATGCCGACTACACTATCAGGAATACCGGAACACTGCCTCATCTGGAAAAGCAGCTGGACGCACTCTTAAAGCAGCTAGAGCAGGCGAATGACCTTCTTTCTTGACTTCTCTCCTCTTGCCATCACCACCTTCACCTTCAGCCTCTTCGAGAGGAATCTCACCAGCTCTTTATTCGCTTCATTGTTTTCAGGCGCGCCGCGCACTTTTACCTTGAAGCATCCTTCCCTGTAATTCACCAATTCGCTTTTCTGGGATTTGGGAACGGCATGAAGGGAAACATCACCCTCACGCAATTTCTCTTTCATCATCCCTATGAGCATGTCTTCATCCATGCATGGATTCATACATAATCTATATAAATACCTTAATGTTTTTTCTGTGCTGTATGGGCATCTTCTCTCCCGGAAAAACTGTCACCCCCTTTCTTTTCCTAGCTGTCCTCATTTTTGCAGCATGCAGCACCACCCCCTCACAACAGCCGAAAGAGAGCACGCTCGTGGGGGAATGCAAATACCGGATGAATGATATGGATGTCCCCACACTCTGCAGGTTTGCCTATCAGTGTGAGATGGCCTGCAGGGACATCTGCCAGGCAGACGGCCTCTACTACAAGAGACAGAGCTATAAGCCAGCTCCTGCGCCGACCAAAGGAGATTCCTACTGCAACTGCACCTGCACCGATATCCCGACAGAGGATTCAAGAGTGGTGTCTGCTGTTGACACACCTGAAGGGTTCCCCGATGCCAAGGCCTCATAATATCCCTGCGGCGCTTCTGCTGCTCCTTCTGCTGCTCTTTTGTTCAACTCTTTCTGTTTCTGCAGAAGAGATGAAAACCCACATTACCATCCTTGCGGTTGTCATCGGTGATGATGGGAATCTCACCGGAAGCCCTGCAGACCTCTCTGTGGAGATACAGCCAGGAGAAGGAAGGGTGTTCATGGACACCTATCCCCTGCAGAAGATCGACACCCAGATATCCACGAGAGTCGCAAAAGACATCGCCTGCTCTTTCCTGAAAAGGGATTGCAGCAGCTATGATTTCATCTATACCATCCGCGCCCAGTCGAGTATGGTTTCAGGACCTTCTGCCTCAGGTGCCATCGCTGCGGTGACAGCAGCATTGCTCGACGGCCTTCATGTTGATGAGAGCGTCTCCATGACAGGTACGATCAACAGCGGGGGCATCATAGGCGGCGTGGATGGCATCAAGGAGAAGATTGATGCTGCCGCAGAGCGCAACATCAGGACTGTCCTCATCCCCTACGGGATGAACACTTCCTTTATCAACAACCAGACTGTCAGCCTCTATGACTATGCTGCGCAGAGAGGCATTATGCTGAAGGAAATCTCCACCTTGAGGGAGGCGCTGTATTATTTCACAGGAAAGACCTATCCAGCTCCTGAAGGTGAGATTCTGCTGGACGATCACTATGTGCAGACCATGCGTTCTGTGGCATCAAGGCTCTGCGACAGGAACAACGACATCCTTGCGAGAGTGCCGGACACCACCAACCTGAGCTCCACGGATGCGTTTAATCTCTCCCAGAAAGCGCAGGAGGCATTCTCCGAACAGCACTATTATTCAGCAGCCTCCTACTGCTATGGTGTGAACACCATCTACCGCTACTCTCAGTTTCGTGATTTGCCCATCATACGCGCGTATTCAGAGATCAACGCCCTGACAGAGCAGATACAGTCCATGAGCAACTATTCCTATGACACGGTTTCGAACCTCCAAACCTCCATGGTGGTCAATGAACGCCTCACTGAAGCAGAGGACTACCTTAAGGCTGCCATCAGGACCATCAACGACACAGAGCTCAGAAACAGCAATATCGCCTTTGCCAAGGAAAGGGTGTACAGCGCAGAGGCATGGAGCGCATTTTTCGACAATACCTCCAGTACCTACACCATCAATGCCGCAGCGTTACAGGAGTCCTGCCTCAACAAGTATGCAGAGACAGAGGAATGGTTCAATTATCTTGCCATCATCAACCCTGCCTTGGTGGTGGATGTGGCTCCTGATCTCCAGCAGGCAGCATCCCTCAAGGACAGGGGGGATTATGTGCTCTGCCTGTTTGAATCTGCAAAAACCCAGGCGAAGATCAACCTCCTCTATGAGAGCCTCATGATGAAGCCTGAAAATCTCCCCCAGGTGATAGGCCAGAAGACAGCCCTGGTGAAAGAGATCATCCTGAATCAGCAGTCAAAGGGCATCTTCCCTTTTTTAGGCTACAGCTATTATGAATATGCGCTCTCCCTGAAAGATGATGACCCCTATTCAGCTCTCCTTTACCTTCAGTATGCGCAGCAGTTCTCTGATCTGGACATCTATTTCAAGGATTTGCAGCCGAGAAAGCAGCAGCTTTCCCTGCCCCTCCAGCAGAGCAAGGCGTTTGCGTTTGCAGAAGGCATCTTGGCAGGCATCATCATTGCATACTTGGTCCTTGAAGTGGCAGTCAGAAGGAAGAGATAAAGACAGCACGCTTCCCAGGTTCCAGGCCCTTTTTCTGTAGATAGCCGTTCTACGCTAGAATTCTAGGACCCTGCCCATGAAGCATGCGTCAGGAGCATAAAAACCCACGGCAGGCAACGACTAAAGAGCTGTTACCTGCGGTTGGGAAAAAGAGGTGATAGATTGTTTAGATAGACGTGCTCTATTACCACTCGATAGTAGCATAATACATCAGAACTACTATATAAACCTTACGTTTAATATACTATTTTAAAGTAGTAACACCCTCTATAACCCCCTCTTTATAAAGCTCTCCTTGGAATCCGGAAATCTTCCGATTTTTTCCTCTATAACTTTATAAAGCATAGTTTCCTCATCCTCCCCATGAAGCGAAGGCACCGTCTCTTGCAGATTCTTCTTATCTCCCTTGTTGTAGTGGCTCTGCTCCTCTGCCTGCTCTTCTTCAGAACGTCTCCATCAGAAGAAGCATCAAGAGAAAGGACACTGTCAGAGAAGATCCCTTCAGAGACAAACAACCAGACCATGAAACTCTATTTCTGCCCGAAAGATGACTGCATCACTGCATTGAACACAGCACTTCAGTCAGCAACCGCCTCCATCCACTGCGCGTTCTTCGAGCTTGACCTTGGCGGGATCATCGCCACACTGAACAACAAATCAGAATTGATGGATGTGAAAGTCCTGGTGGATGCAGACAATCTTGAACCCAACATTAATCACACTCCCTATTTCTTCGACAACAGGACAGCATACATGCACAACAAGTTCTGCATCATTGACGGCAGCATAGTCACTACAGGTTCCATGAATCCCACTTACAATGATGCCACAAAGAACAACAACAATCTCCTAGTCATCCCCTCAAAGCTGCTTGCGCAGAACTATGAAGCAGAGTTCCAATCGTTCCTCCGTGGAGAATTTGGCAGCGACAGCACAACATCCCGGCCTGAGATCCTCTTGAACAACGTCTCCATCCAGAATTATTTCTGCCCTGAAGATGATTGCGCGTTTCACATCTATCAGGAACTGGAGAAAGCGAACCAGAGCATATACTTCATGACATTCTCTTTCACACACGATAAGATCGGCACGCTCCTCGTCGCTAAGCACTACAGCAACGTCACCATAAAAGGCATCATGGAGAAATCCCAGAATTCGCAGTATTCGGAATACGCACTTTTCCAGAAGAACCATATGGACGTGCAATGGGACTCCAACCCAAAGAATCTGCACCACAAAGTCTTCATCATTGACAACAGCACTGTCATCACCGGCTCCTTCAACCCCAGCAGGAATGCGGATGAGCGCAATGACGAGAATGTTATCATCCTCACTGCCCCTTCTCTCGCAAGACTCTACATTGAAGAGTTCAATTCTCTCTATAACACAACAAGAGAATAATTTTATATACCGAAGAGAGTTTCAGGAACCACATGCCCCATCCGAAACTCATCATCATCGGCACTATCGCCCTTGACAACATCAGCACTCCTTCCGGAACAGTCAAGGATGCCCTAGGGGGCAGCGCAGTCTTCGCCTCTTATGCAGCCTCATTCTTCACCAAGCCAGGCATTGTGTCGGTGGTGGGAAAGGACATGCCTAAAGCACATCTGAAACTCCTCAGGGAAAGAGGCATCGACCTTCAAGGCTTACAGCATGTCAAGAACAGCTTCCGCTGGGGCGGTTCCTATCAAGGAGACATGAACGAGGCAACGACAGAGTTTACAGAAGTTGCACCATTGCTCCAGTTCAAGGCAGACCTTCCAGAGGAGTATCGTGATGCAGCATATGTGCTGCTTGCCAACATCGACCCTGAACTGCAGCTCAAGGTCATTGCCCAGCTGAGAAAGCCGAAATTCATCGCCCTGGACACCATGAATCTCTGGATTGACACCAGGAAAGAACAGCTTATGAAAGCCATACGGCAGGCGGATGCACTGATTATCAACGACGGAGAAGCCAGGCAGCTGTTCAATACCTCTTTCATCCGTCATGCAGCAGAGAAAGCCATGAAGCTCGGCCTGAAGTACATCATCATCAAGAAAGGAGATAATGGGTGTTTCATGTTCTCTAGGAACAAGGCATTTGCCACTCAGGGCTACCCCTTGCGTGTGCTCAAGGATCCCACAGGATGCGGAGATTCCTTTGCAGGCTCTATCATGGGTTATCTTGCCATGAAGGGAAATACCGACGAGAACACCATACGCAAGGGCATCATCTACGGCTCAGTCATAGCATCCTACAACGCCCAGGATTTCTCCCTGAACCAGCTCAAGAGGCTGAACCAGCGCCTGATAGAAAAACGCTACAGGATATTCCTCGACATGCGCCATTTCGGGCATTAATTTTATAACCCCCCGCTTATTCTCTCTTCCGATGATAACATTCGCGCATCTTGCAGACTGCCATCTCGGCTCCTACCGGGAAGAGAAACTACGGCAATTGGGCATGAGGAGCTTCACCTTTGCACTAGACCGCATACTGAAAGAAAAGGCAGACTTTGCCCTTATCGCAGGAGACCTCTTCAACACAGCAGTTCCTGCCATAGATGTCCTGAATTTTACTGTGAAGCAGCTCCAGCGCCTGAAGCATCATGACATCCCAGTCTACATCATCTGCGGGAGCCACGATTACTCCCCGTCAGGAAAGACCATGATCGACGTCCTTGAATCAGCAGGCCTGGTTATCAACGTCGTGAAAGGTGAAGTCAAAGGCAATAAGCTCCATCTCTGTTTTACCGAAGACAAGAAGACGGGGGCAAAGATCACCGGCATGATCGGAAGGCGAGGGATGCTGGAGAAATCCTATTATGAAGCATTAGAAAAATCACATCTTGAGAAAGAGGAAGGCTTCAAGATCTTCATGCTTCACACAGCCTTGACGGAATTCAAGCCCAAGGAGATGGCAGACATGGAATCCTCACCGCTCTCCCTGCTGCCTAAACATTTCAGCTATTATGCAGCAGGCCATGTGCATTATGTGTTCGAGAAAGATGAATCAGGACAGGGCTATGGCACCATCGTCTATCCTGGCCCGATCTTCCCCAACACCTTCAGGGAGATTGAGGAGCTGAAGAACGGAAGTTTCAGGCTGGTAAAGTTCGACGGCAAACACATAACTGCCGAGCACATCCCTATCGAAATACACCCTGTGCTTTCGGAAACAATCAACTGCACCAACCTCACCCCTTCCCAGGCAGAGCTGGAGGTAGAGAAGATCCTCGACGGAGATATCAAGGGCAGGATAATCACTCTGCGTATGGAAGGCACGCTGCTGCAGGGCAGGCCCTCTGATATCAATTTTCAGGCGTTGATGGAGAAGTTCGCCGAGAAACAGCCCTATCTTGTCCTGAGGAACACTACCCGCCTGGAAGCGAAGAGTCTTGACGAAGTCAGAGTCACAGCAGATTCCACAGAAAAGGTGGAGGAGCAATTACTTGATGAACACATAGGCCAGTTGACTCCACAGGACTGGACAAAAGAGCAGGAGAAACAGTTCACACAACAGCTGATGCATCTCCTCTCCCAGGAGAAGAAAGAGGGGGAGAGGAAATACGATTTTGACGATAGATTGTTGAAAGAGACCAATGCACTGCTGAAACAGTCTTAAATGGTAATTATTTTTGTCTGCACCTTTTTTCTAAAACCCCATGCTCTTTTTTCTTTCGAGTAGTGTGGGGAAGCTCAGGCTGTTACGGCTTGGGAACTGAGCTTTAACAGCTCCTGCAGCAGAGGCTTACTCTTCGGAAAGTGGAAATCATCCAAAACCCTTCCAAGAAAATCTGTCTATAAAGACGACATCCCGATTAAGGAGTCCATCTCAGCATGGTCCTTGGGAAAGGAATGGCATCTTTGATGTTCTCTGCCTTGCAGAGCCAGGCGATAACCCTTTCCACACCAACTCCATACCCTGAATGAGGCACGCTCCCATACTTCCTCAGATCAAAATACCATTCGTAGTTGTCTGTCTTCTCTCCCTGCGCTTCCAGCCTTTTCTTCATATCTTCCACATCTAAACTACGTTGGCTCCCACCTACAATCTCTCCATACCCTTCCGGAGCGAGCATGTCAAAGCACAAAGCCTCATCAGGATTCTCAGGATCTCGCGGCTTGTAGAATGCCATGATTCCTACAGGATAATGTGTCACCACAACGGGCGTGTCGAAATGCTTCATCACACTGTCCTCTTCTACAGTGCGCAAATCCTTTCCAAACTCCACTTTCATCTTATCTTTGTCGTGCAATATTTTCACCACTTCCCTATACTTCAGCGTCGGCCATTCCTTCTCAGCAATCTTCTTCAGCGCTTGAGGGTCCCTTCCCAGGAACTTCAGGTCATCATGACACCTTTCAACAACTTTCTTGATGCAGTACTTTATCTCTTTTTTTGCCAGCTCAGAGATCTGATGCAGATCATACCATGCTGCCTCTGCCTCAGCCATCCAGAACTCAGAGAGATGCCTTGATGTTTTTGATTTCTCAGCCCTGAAGGTGGGGCCCATGTTATAGATTCTTTCCAGAGCAAAAATGCCTGCTTCAGCATAGAGCTGCCAGGACTGCGAGAGATACGTTTTCTGGTTGTAGTATTTCACTTCAAATAAGGTGCTGCCTCCTTCGCACTGGTTCGGTTGCAGGATAGGAGCATCGAACCTGTAGAAACCTTCGTGCCTGAAGAATTCATCCCGTGCCTGTATATAAGCGCTCCTTACTTTCAGGATAGCAGCCATCTTCCTGCTTCTCAGCCACAGGTGCCTGTTGTCGAGCAGGAATTCAGGGCTTTGGTCTTTGGTGATGGGGAAGGTGTCACAGCTGCCTATCACTTCAAAAGCGTCTGCCTGTATCTCTTTGCCTCCCGGCGCTTTCGGGCTCTTCACCACAGTCCCTGAAATCCACATTGAGGTTTCTATCTGTATCTTGTCCAGGACCTCAAACTGCTTCTCGAACTTTTCCTTCGGAAACACGCACTGGATGATGCCCGAAGAGTCACGCAGCAGGATGAATTTGACAGCGTTGCTGCCTCTCTCGCGCCATACCCACCCACGTATCTTGACGCTGCCGCTGCTTTTCTCACTAGCTGCTTTGATGGATAAAAAGGGCATGCCCAATCACTTTCCGAACAGCCGTGCCCAGAACCCTTTCTTCTGCTCCTTGCCTTTCTCGGCAGCCTGGTTGATTTCTTTTTCTACCTGCTCGAGGTTGGTCGGCCCGGTGGGCTGCTGAACAACAGGCGCTTTCTCTTCCTTGAATGCAGGCTCTTGTGCAATCACTACAGGAATGTCCTGGGGGACAGGTTCCGGCTTCTGCTTCACCACTTTTGCAGCTCTGGCAGCTCTCACTTTCCTGGTCTTCTTTGCCTTTTTCTTAGGTGCCTTTGCCTTTTTTTTCTTCGCAACGCTCTTTTTTTTCTTTGCCATGCTCTTCACCCTTTTCCTAACCTTTCACATTAAGATGCAGTTCATCTAACTGTTTCCTGCTTATACGGCTCGGACTTCCGTCCATGGGGCATTCAGCTTTCTTGTTCTTCGGGAACGCAATCACTTCCCTGATGTCACTGATGCCCTGGAGCATCGCAACAACCCTGTCAAAGCCGATGCCGATACCGCCGTGGGGCGGCGCTCCATACCTGAACGCCTCCAGCAAAAAACCGAACTTTTCCATAGCTTCTTCGTGGGAAAGGCCTATCACCTTCATCACCCTTTCCTGTATCTCAGGCCTATTTATTCTTATGCTTCCTGAGCCCATCTCCAGGCCGTTCAGCACAAGGTCATACTGCGTGCAGTACACTTTTCCAGGGTCTTTCTCCAATAAATGGAGGTCCTCCTCTTTCGGCATGCAGAACATGTGATGCGCAGGCTCCCACCTTTTCTCTTCCTCGTTCCACTCGAACAACGGGAAATCAGTGATCCAGCAGAATTTGAAATCCCCTTCCTTATACAGCCCTGCTCTTTTTCCGAGTTCGTTCCTCAAGGCTGCCAATGAATCATGCACAACTTTCGGAGTATCAGCGACCATGAACAGCGTCCCTTTTTTCACTGCTCCAGAGGCCTTTGCCAGGCTCTTCTGCGCGTCCTGGGAGAAGAATTTACCAGAGCTTCCCTCAAATGCAGTGCCGTTCCATACCAATGCCACCATCCCTTTTGCCTTATACACTTTCACCAGCTCTGTGAATTCATCCACTTCCTTTCTGGAGAACTCCTTTTCCACGAAGATGCTCTTCACCAGGGCTGTCTGCTTCAGCACATTGAAATCACTTTTCTTCACAGCCTGCGTGACATCGGAAAGCTCCAGCCCGAATCTCAGGTCAGGCTTATCACACCCAAACCGGTCTATGGCCTCGTCGTATTTCAGTCTCTGGAACGGAGTCTTGAGCTCATAGCCTATGGTCTCTTTCCATATCGCCTTGAACAGCCCTTCAAATGCCTTGTGCAAATCCTCTATCTTTACAAAGCTCATCTCCAGGTCGATCTGGGTGTGTTCTGGCTGCCTGTCAATGCGCAGATCCTCATCACGCAGACATTTCGCCAGCTGGAAATACCTGTCAAAACCAGCCACCATGAGTATCTGTTTGTACAATTGCGGGCTCTGCGGCAATGCATAGAATTTACCAGGATTCACTCGCGAAGGCACCACATAATCCCGTGCTCCTTCTGGAGTGGATTTCACCAGCATGGGTGTCTCCACCTCAATGAACCCTTGAGAGGACAGATATGCCCTTGCAGCCTGAGCAGCCTTATGTCTGATGAGCATCTTATTCAGATTCTCAGGCCTCCTCAGGTCCAGGTATCTGTACTTCAGCCTTGTCTCTTCAGTGCTCTCCACCTCTCCGGAAACATCCAAAGGCAAAGGCTCTGAAAGATTCAGGATTTCCAGTTCAGAGACAGACACTTCAATCTCTCCTGTCTCAATCTTCTTATTAGGCTCTGGCTTGACCTTCACTTTACCCTTGATCTTTATGACGCTCTCTTTCCTCAGCTTTGTTGCCTCTGCCTTGAAGGCCTCTGGCAGCACTGCTTGAGTGATGCCATACCTGTCCCTGATATCAAGGAAAGCGATGTTGCCATGCAGCCTGACAGAATGCACCCAGCCTGAAAGCACTACTTCTTTGTCTTTGTCCTTTTTCCTCAATGCACCGCACGTATGGCTCCTGTAGTACATAAGATACTGGAAAGCGAGGCATTATTTAAATTATTTGCCCATGGAAAGAGATAATTGTCTGTTTATACTCTATTAGTCCTTTTTTCCTTCCTTCTTCTTTTTCCTTAGAGTAGTGTGGGGAGTTAAGCCCTTATGCTTCAGAACGCTAATAGCTTGAGAACAGAAGCTTACTCTTCGGAAAGTGGAAAACCCAGCAACAGTAATCTAAGAAAACAACTATTTCAATTCCTTAAAGAAATACGCCCTCAGTTCAATAACCTTCATCAAATCCCGTAAATCAAGCCATTCATCATCCCCATGGAGATTCCCTCCATTGACAGTATGGCCTATCGCCGGTATCCCTTTCCTCAGCAGGAACTTCATGTCAGTGCCGCCAGTCATCAACAACCCTTTTCCCTTCTTGCCATACACTTTCTCCACAGCCTTGCTGAACTCTTTCACCAGATATTCCTGCGGGACAGTCACCGGCTTATCAAGGGCCAGTATCTTCACTTCAGCCCTGACCTTGCTGTCCTTCTTCATGGCTCTCCTCACCGCATCTTTTATCTCTTTTATGACTTCCCCCACCTTCTCTTCAGGCAGCACTCTTCTGTCGATGCTGAACACTACCCTGTCCGGAACCACATTTGCCTTGCTGCCGCCTTTCAGTATCCCTCCCATGACGAAGGTGGCAGCCTTCTCCTCTGCCCTTTTCGTCGGATATCTGGTCTTTCTCTTCTCCACCTTTCTCTGGAGCAGCCGCAGTTCATCTGTTATTTTCAACATCCCTTCAAAGGCATTCACCCCCTTGTACGGCTGGGAGCCATGGCATGCTTTTCCATAGACAGCGATCTCAACCCACACCAACCCTTTGTTGCCTATGCCGATCTGCTCCTTATGCATGCCTTCTCCTAACGCATAATCAGGCTTCACGAAACCTTTCTCTACCAGGTATCCGAAACCTGTCTTTCCGCCAATCTCTTCATCCGGTGTGAATACCAGCATGATATTGCATCCAGGCCTTATCTTATTCTCTTTCAGGGACAGGACAGCGAAGATGTTTGCAGCAAACTCCCCTTTCTGGTCAAAAACACCTCTTCCGAACATCCTGTTGCCCTTCACCACAGGCTTGAATGGTGCTGTTTTCCATTTGTTCGTGGCAGGCACCACATCATAATGCCCCTGTATCAATAGCGTCTTCTTCGCTCCCACATCCCAGTCTGCAATCAGGCAAACTCTCGGGTCCCCTTCAGTGATGCCGTGCTCTTTCAGGAAGCTCTCAGGCACCACAACTCTCTTCGTGGAGAAACCTTTCTTTTTCAGGAATCTCTCAAGAACATGCACCATGGGCAGGTAGTTCTTTCCAGGCGGATTTGTGGTATCGACAGCCACACATGCCTTCAAAAAAGAAAGTATCTCAGGCTTCTTTTTCGCGACATACACAGAAACAGTTTTTCTATCTTCCAATCTTCTTCAGCCCTTTCCACCACGTATGCGCATGCTGCTTCTTCAATTGTTTGTACAATGCCAAGGCACTTTTCGTCTTCAATAACTTTCCGACATTCGTGAACCAGTCCTCTGCCTCCTTGTGGCCTTTCCCCACATATTCTTTTGCCTGGAACGCGCACTCGAGCAGGTCAGCGTCCTTGGCTATCATCCCTTCTTTGGAACTTTCATTCTTGTATTCCTGATACAGCCCAATGAACTCGTCGCGTATCTCAGAAGGCAACCTGCTTACTTGGTCCCTGAGCGCCCTGAATTCTGCATCATGGGAATCAACATACTTCTGGGAGATCTTGTGCAGGTCCAGCACTCTTGCCTCTCCTGTATCGTGCAGGAACGTCATGATCATGGCTTTTGACGCATCAGCCTTTTCCATCTTTCCCAGAACATAGGCGATAATCCCTGCCCGATGCGAATGCTCAGCTACGCTCTCAGGGTCGTCAATGCCAGCAATCCACCACCCGCTCCTCTTCACCCTTTTCAGCTGCCCTATCTCAAAGATATACTTCACCACTTCTTTCATCTATACCAGCCCCTTCAGCGTGAGGTCATACACCACATCTTCAACACTTTTCAGGTTCCATTTTATGGCATCGCTCTTCTTCCTTAACTCAGAATTGCGGAGATTCATCAGCAGGAACTGCCCATAGATGTCTTCCAGAGTTTCCTTTACCTTCAGCACTGTCTTGAAGTCCTTAGCGATAGTCGCCATAGTGGCCTTACGTGAAAGCTCTCCGGTGAGATCACACACCCCCAACAGGTAATGCTCCACAGAAATCCCCAGCTCCTTTGCAGTGCGAAGTTTCTTCCCTGTCATGAAATCATAATAGAGCATGGCCTCTACATATTCCTGCTCAGCCACAGAAGAGGCGCCCTGATTGTTCTCTCTGGTTGTTGCAGCGACTTTCTGCAGGGCAGCAAACTCTTTCTCAATCTTTTTTACAGCAGCATCCACATCACTGCCTTTTCCTCTATGCAACGCATAGATGACATTCTTGCTCTCCTTGACCACAACCCTTGACTGGTTGATGATACGCTCCCTTATCTCATCCTCTTTCTGCAGATAGGCAATCATCTCCTGGAACGGCTTCTTGTCAATCATTTCTGTTCCTCCTCCATTGAGGAAAAGGTAAATCCCCTTCTATTTAAACCTTCTTTAGGTGGTAGTTTGCCCGCACCACTTTTCCCAGCTCTTTTTTTCTTAAGTTCTCATTTTCCAAGCCGTAATAGCCTTTGCTCCCAACACTCCTCTTCAGATTCGTATCCTGCAGATGATGCAGCCTATCCAAACAGACTATCCGAAGAGTAAGCCTGGGAGTAAAGCCTTCATCGTGCGAGCAAATAAGATGCTGAGTCCCTCTTTATCCTCTAAAAGAAAACTCTTATAAACATTCAAACCATACTACTCCCAAGAAGCAGTCAAATGTCCTCTATAAGCACGAGGCCCAAAAAGAAACCTTTAAATACTGTAAGTCACTAAAAGGTGAATAATGGTAGAATCCATGTTTCGTGGTATGATCAACTTTTTGTTCGACCTGGGCATCTATGATGTTCTGCTGCCCTTCTTATTGGTATTCACCATAGTCTTCGCCATCCTGGAAAAAACCCGAGTATTCGGACATGTGGAGATCGATGGCGTCAAATACACGAAAAAGAACCTGAATGCCATGACTGCATTCGTTTCGGCATTCCTGGTGGTTGCCTCTTCAAAGCTCGTGGCAGTCATCAATGAATCGCTGGCAAACATTGTGCTGCTCCTCTTGATTCTGGTCTCCTTCCTCTTATTGATAGGGACGTTTTATGCAGAGGATGAGAAGGTCATCCTCCAGGGCGGCTGGAGGACAGTCTTCATGATTGCAGTGCTGATAGGCATCCTGCTCATATTCTCCAACTCATTGGGGTGGCTGGATGTCACCTGGGAGTATGTCCAGGACCACTGGCAGTCTGACTGGATGGCAGCCATCTTTTTCATCATCATGATAGTGGTGTTCATCGCGTGGGTCACCTATGACACAAAAAAACCCGCAGCGAAAGAGGACAAGACATAAGGGCGATGCTCACAAAAAACCAAGGCGTACGGAGGTGCGACAATGGATTTATATGACTTTTTCGGAAGGCTTGACAGCTGGGGCTTCCTCGACATAATAGTGCCATTTCTGCTGATTTTTATTATTATCTATGCAATACTGCAGAAGACCAAAATCCTCGGCGAAGGGAAGAAGAACTACAACATCGTGGTGGCGTTGGCAATCTCCCTTGCAGCAATCATCCCTCATGTGGTGAATCCAGGAGGCGCTGCAGATGTTGTCTACATCATCAACAATTCATTGCCTAACGTCTCTGTCATCCTGATAGCGATCGTGATGTTCCTGCTGTTGATAGGCCTCATGGGCGGACAGGTGAGGTGGATTGGCTCTGCAACCACAGGCTGGATAGCTCTGCTGGCAGGCCTGGTCATCCTCTACATCTTCGGTGTTTCAGCAGGATGGTTCGGTCCCATACAGCAGTTGGGATGGCTCATGGATTCGGATACCCAGGCTATCGTCATCATCATCCTGGTGTTCGGTCTCATCATATGGTTCATCACCTCAGACTCTGAGGAGAGCGGAGTCTATCGCGGCGTGAAACACCTTGGTGAAGGTATAGGGAAGCTGTTCGGCGGAGGCAGCAACAAGTAAGCCCTTTTTTATTTCCTTTTTTTCACTTTTCAGATAAGGCAAAGGTGCATCATGGCAACAGTCCTTGATTTTGCAGTGTTCGAGAACTTCAAGGTACTCATAGCTTTCGTGCTTCTGGCAGTGATGTTCTTCGGTGTGCTTCCCAAGACAAAGCTGCTCGGAGAGAGCAAAGTCGTCTATGCCTTGGTCGCTATTCTCGTGGCAGTAATCTTTGCCATGAATGCCACGACAGTGGAGATCCTCTTCAGGATTTTTCCCTGGTTCACTGTTTTTGCCCTGGTGATTTCAGTCATCCTGATTGCCTTCAGCCTGTTCGGCTCTGACCAGGACCATGCCTTCAGCGTCATCAAGACCAACCCCACTTTAGTGTGGTCAGTCATTATCATCGGAGTGATTATCATCACTGTCGCCATCGGAAGTGTCGTAGGCAACGAGGTCATGAATAAAGTGCAGAACGACACCTCGCAGTATGACTCAGAAGCCTCTCCTCACTCTACGAATACAGGGGACGCCTGGACCAATTTCCTCAAGACCATCTTCCACCCGAAAGTTCTTGGCCTGATACTTATCCTGGTGATCGGGGCAGCCACTGTCAGGCTCCTGGCGAGCAAATAGAACTCTGTCTTATTTATCCTCTTATCGAGCTGTTCATTTCTTCTGGCCAGAATCAGACTTCACTTTATACACGATCCTTGAGAGCTCATTCACGTTCTCGGTGAACGCAGGCAGCACCTTCTGGAACACCTTCTCCATGGCCTTTATCTCCGCCCCCACCTCAAGGATGTTCTTGTCATATTCCCCCACTTTACCCACGACCGCAGTCTGCAGCTTGTCAAACTCATGCTTGAGATCCTTGAATGCCTGATCCAGGGAATTGATTCTCGCCTCAGTCGCATTTTTCCATTCGATGATCTTGTTGATGTTCTTCACCAACTCTCCCCATTTCTCATCGATGATGGCTTCTGCTATCTCCTCTATCTGGCTCTCATTGCCAAAACCATACTCGCCACCTTCAAACTGCTCCTGCTGTCCCTGCGCAAACTGGTCAGGCGGCGGAGGCGGCATGGGATATGGCTGGTTATGCGGCATTTGCATTGGGGTCACTCTTTTTTCATATTGTGGCAGATAGCCCTCCTTACCTCATTTGCTGGCT
>CAZTOO010000002.1:0-19314 GCA_964615215.1 uncultured Methanosarcinales archaeon | reverse complement strand
TCGATGATCGTCCAGGATGAGATTGATGTTTCCTTCCTCAAGGATTTCAGGAAGATGATACTTGACTTCGTCAAGTCCGGCCATAGGGCTGTAATTGTCACAGGCGGGGGCAAGATATGCAGGAAATACCAGGAGGCTGCACTCACGCTTTCCCAGGCGTCTGACGAGGACAGGGACTGGATAGGCATCACATCCACAAAACTGAATGCGGAGTTAGTTCGGGTGATGTTCGGCAAACTGGCTTATGAAAAAGTGATTGACAACCCTTCTTCAAAGATAAAGACAGCTAAAAGGATCATTGTGGGCTCTGGTTATCTGCCAGGCCATTCCTCTGATGTGGATGCTGTGCTGCTGGCCCAGAACTTCAAGGCAAAGGTTTTGGTGAACATCTCGAATGTGGATCATGTCTATGCCGCTGACCCCAGACAATTTCCTGATGCGCAGAAGTTCGAGAAACTCACCTGGAAAGAGTTCCAGAAGCTGGTTGCAGGCAGCTGGAAGCCAGGCAGGAATGTGCCGTTTGACCTGAAGGCGAGTCGGATGGCGGAAAAAATGGGGCTGACGGTGAAGATTGTGTCAGGGAAGGATGTGGAGAACATCAGGAACGCGCTTCAGGGCAGGCATTTCGAAGGGACGACTATCAGTTAACTTCTTATACTTTCTTGCTCTTTTCTCCTCTTTAACTAGTTGTAGCTCTAAAAAAGGGGTAGCATGGGAATCCTTGATGTGCGCCAGAATGTGAAGCACCTGCATAGGTTCAACCAGATTATCTCCCTCCTATGGAAGTATGAGTATGGTGCTGTCCTGAAACAGCTGCATATACCACAACCTGAGCATGTTGCTATCAAAGAGACAGGGATTTCTGAGCCTGAAAAGTTAAGGAGGATGCTTGAGGAGCTGGGAGGCAGCTTCATCAAGTTCGGGCAGCTGCTTTCTGTGAGGCCTGACCTCATCCCCAAGGAATACTGCGACGAGCTCTCCAAACTCCAGGATGATGTCACCCCTTTCTCCAGCGACGAGGCCAAGGCTATCGTGGAGAAGGCGCTTGGCAGGAAACTGCACGCTGTCTTCAAGACATTCTCTGACAAGCCATTGGCTGCAGCTTCCATCGCGCAGGTGCATGAGGCTGCACTGAAGAACGGAAAGAAAGTGGCAGTGAAGGTGCAGAGGCCTGAGATAAAAGAATTGTTCGAGACAGACATCGCGATACTGAAACACCTTGCGCATCTCATGCAGGAGAAGATGAAGCCAGAGCTCTTCTCTCCAAAGGAGATTGTCGAGGAGTTTGAAGACTATTCCAGAAAAGAGCTTGATTTCAACAACGAGCTGAAGAACCATGAGCGCTTCTATGTCCATTTCCTGCATTCCTGGACCACCATCATACCGAAAGTCTATGGGGAGTATTCCTCCAGCACCGTTCTGGTGTCTGAGAAGACTGGTGCTGTCAGGCTGAAAGACGCTATGCAGAACCGCTATTACAACAAACAGAGGATTGCACATAATCTCGCGCATTCGCTGTTCGAGCAGATGTTTGCCTACGGATTCTTCCATGCTGACCCTCATCCTGGCAATGTGATGGTGGCGAGAGACAACAGGATAGTGTTCTTAGACTTCGGCATCGTGGGGTATCTCACCGACGAGATGCGAGAGGCAGTCACCGACCTCTTCATCGCAGCCATGAACAAGGATGTGTCAGGCATCGCAGACAATCTCCTCGAACTGGGATTCATCGACGCAGAATCTGATGTGAAGATGTTCAAGGAGGATGTTGTTTCGCGGTTGGCATCCTATTACGACATCTCTCTTGAAAAGATGGATTTGGCTGCAGTCTTCAGCGAGCTGTTCAGGATCGCGCGCAAGAACAGGGTTAAGCTGCCGTCAAGCTTTGTGCTGCTGGGGAAGAGCATGGTGACGCTGCACGGCGTGACCAAACAGCTGGACCCGAAGTTCAATCTCGTGCAGGTAGGAAGGCCGTATGCGAAAGGGCTGGTGAAGAAGAGATGGAGCCCATCACATCTCTATCATTCGATCATGCACAACTCCGGGAGATTCAGGAGGCTCGTGTTAGGGCTGCCGAGACAGTCAGCATTGTTCTTCGACGAATTCTCGAAGGCGGAGAGGCATATCGCCAAGATAGATGAGGATGTTTCTGCGCTGCACCATGAGATGGAATTAGGCTCTACTAGGATTGTCTTAGGGCTGATGGTAGCAGCCTTGCTGGTGGCTGGAGCGCTGCTCGTTCCTTATCCCCCTTCTCTGTTCTTAGGACTGTCTGTGTTTTCTGTGATACTCTTCGGATTCAGCCTCATCCTGGCCATGGTGCTGATATCATTCTCTCTGACGAGAAATCTTCACTGAGAGATATCACTTCAGCTCTCCCAGCACCCATTGGTGATATGTTGTGTTGAGATTCCGTGTCTGTATCTCAGCTATGCACGGCACGTCGTCAGAATGCAGCCTCTCCACTTCGTCCTTGATTCTATGGAACGGTTTTGTTGTTTTCAGCAATAAAAGAGCTTCCGTGCCGTTCTGGAGCTTCCCTTTCCATCTGTACACGGATTTGATAGGAAAATAGTTCGCGCATGCTATGAGCTTCTTGTTTAGCAATGTAGTCGCTATCTTCTTCGCCTCTGCTCCGTTCCTGCAGGGGAGGTAGATGAGTTTCATGGTGCTGCCTTCCTTCTTGGGCGGAAGTATGAAAATTTTATAAATCCATGCCTTTTGTTGCCTCTCTATGGCTGAACTCTTCACCGAAAAGGAATATTTCGACATCATGAGGCTGGCAGGGAAGGCCTCCGATATCTTCGAACAGAGGGCTGTAGCAAGTGCGTATGCGAGAATCATCATTCAGCAGACCATTGATTTCATCAAAAATGCCCAGGAGGGCTGCGCACAATATCCAGGGCGATCTTCTGAAGATGAGGCACTCTCACCTGAGCTCAGGACCTATCTTGTCCTGACTGCAGCTTATCATCCGGCTGCTTCTTATGAGCCGGATCATTTCAATACGTTTATCCAACCCCTCGAGAGCGTGCTTTCAGCCAGGCAAGAGGAGACAGAAAAGATATCTGCGCCCAATATGCTCGAGTATATGATTCAGACCTTCAACAATCCCAAGGTACAGGCTGCAAGAAGGGCGTATAAGGAGTTCTTAGACATACGTGAGGAGCTTGTGGAGGCATGCAAAGGTCTGAGAGACTATGCGCAGGAGCAGTATGCGCGCCTTGTGGGCATGCCAGAAAAACCACCGAAAAAGCCAGACCTACAGAACACCGGGGCATGACCACCAAAATTATAAATAGTCCCCTCTTTTTCTCCTTATTATGGGACTCGCAGCATATATGAAGGATAAAGGCATCTCTTTTGAAGGCTCTCTTTCTGCTGTGAAGCATGACCCCCATCTGAGAGAGCTCTATTTCCAGGAGAACCTGGTGCTGACGAAGAAGAGGATGAAGAATGTTGTTTCTGATGATGTGCTGGTCATCCAAGCCATCAATATGTTAGGGGAGCTGGAGAAGGCCTTCAATCTCCTCGTCAAGAGGCTTCGGGAATGGTATGAATGGCACTGCCCGGAGATCTCCAAAAACGTGACTTCCCATGACAGGTTCGTGAAGCTGCTCTGCGAGAAAAGCCGGGCTGAGATGTTGAATGATTTTTCTATGAAAGAGACCATGGGAGCTGAACTGAAGAAAGAGGATGTTGAGGCGATGATTGCTCTCGCTTCTGCTCTCAAGGAGATGATTGCCCTGAGGGAGAGAGAGGAAGCGTATCTGGGAAATGCCATCAAAAAGATCCTTCCCAACACCACCGAGATATTGGGGCCGAGCATCGCAGCAAAACTGCTGGCGCATGCAGGCAGTATCGAGAAACTGGCAAAGTTCCCTGCTTCCACCATACAGCTGCTGGGAGCAGAGAAAGCGCTGTTCAGGCACCTCAAGACAGGGGCAAGGTCACCGAAATATGGTGTGATCTTCCAGCATCCCTATTTCTCTAAGGTGGAGAGGAAGCTGCAGGGGAAACTGGCAAGGACCCTCGCCGACAAGCTGACCATTGCCATCAAAGTGGACTACTACAAAGGAGAGAAGTGCGCTGAGAGACTGAAACAGCAGATAGAGAAGAGGTTTGGACTATGAAATTTCTCTTCGATGCAGAGGATTGTGTGTTCGGCCTGCTTGTGGGATACGTGCTGATAGGCATGTCAGGCATCTGGTACAAGCTGCCGGCATGGCCAATGTGGCTCTGGGGCATAGTGTTTGCTGTCTCGCTGATATTCACTCTCCTGGATTTTGCGAATACCGTCAAGGAATTGACGCATCATCCTGTGCTGATAGCGTTGGCGTTCCTGAACAATGTGGTGGATGCAGTGATTGAGCTGGCCATGCTCGCCATTGCGTTTTCCTTCACTGTCCCTGTGCTTTCACCTGCGCTGAATCCCTATCTCACGCAGCCCCTCTGGCTCATGGTCGCAGGCATCTTCATCGTCGTGAGCAGCATATTCTGGTTCATCATGGAGATGTTCAAATGAGAGAGATACTTCCCGGAGTGTTCATGGACAAAGGCAAGAGGCCCAGACTGTATACGAGAAACCTCATCAGGGGCAATCCTGTCTATCAGGAACGCATCATCAGTGCGGATGGTGTCGAGTATCGGGAATGGGACCCCAAGAGGAGCAAGCTGGGCGCAGGAATACTCAGACAGATTGCAGAGATGCCTATCCATTCAGGAGATGTGGTTCTCTATCTGGGAGCAGCTTCAGGAACCACAGTCAGCCATGTCTCTGACATCGTGGGGGAGAAAGGTTTTGTGTTTGCGCTTGACTTTGCACCCAGGGTGGTGAGAGATTTGGTGTTTGTGTGCGAAAAAAGGAAGAATGTTGCTCCTCTTCTCGAAGATGCTGCACATCCTGAGATCTATAAAGAAAGGGTGAGTATGGTGGATGTTGTGTTTCAGGACATCGCCCAGAAGAACCAGACTGAAATCTTCCGGAAGAACTGTGAGATGTTCCTGAAGAAAGGAGGGAAATGCATGCTTTCCCTGAAGGCAAGGAGCGTTGATGTGACTGAGAAGCCGAGCGTGATATTCAAGCGTGTGAAGGCAGAGATGTATAAAGGCTTCAAGCTCATTGACTATAAGACGTTAGAGCCGTTTGAGATGGACCATGCCCTTTTCCTGTTTGAGAAGATGTAAATTATAAGGGCTTTTCTGCAGCATACTGCACTATCAGCTCAGAGTTATGTCTATAGCCTAAAGGCCCAACGATTTCATCATATCTTCTTGTCATCCCAGGACGTTCTGTCGCCGGCAAAGCTCCCACTATCCTGTGCCACATATCATATTCGAATCCATGGGGATTGCCGAAGGCGCCCTCTTGAACACGGCTGGCCACTCTTGCTGTGACAATGTCTACAAGCACTCTTAATGATTGTGTGGAAGGGTCATAGTCTGATTCATAAGGGAGCATAAGAAGATGTCCTTTCCTCAACCTTGCCAGCAGGTCAGGAAACAGTCTTTCGTTGCCATCTTTTCCTGCCACATGATGTAAGGTCTCTACATCTCCGGCAACCAAGGTAGAGCCTATCTTATTATGATAAAGAACATAGAGCTCAGGCCTATCTTTATCCTCCATGACAACAGATTGTATTGCATGATAAACAAACTCAGGACTGAAATGGGGGTCTTTTTGTGCATTATGTGACTCCACTTCTTCCGCAATCCTCTCTAATTCAATCCCACTACGTGTCACTCTCTCTCTTATCATACCATTACCACCGTATTCGTTTCTTCCTAAACATCCTTATTGATTTATTTAAAGATTTATGCTTTCATCAGGCGCATGGGCCTTCCCTGCCTTACCCTTAGGGCACTTTATGGGACTCTTCTTTATAAATCTTACCATCTTCACCCCTCTATCGTGGTTACTCTCTCTTCGAGCATAACACTCTATCGTTTCTGTCTGCAACGCAACATATATATAGTGCTCTATAGTACTACAAAAATCTCTATGGAAGCATTGTGGGGTTGGTAACATGGACATACGGAATGTGCAGAAGACAGGCAACATGTACTATGTGTATCTGCCTACCTCCTGGGTGAAGAAGTTCAATATCTCTTCCCATTCGAAGGTTGCTGTCTCACTGGATCCTAAGGGAAGCCTTATCATCTCCTCCAAACTGAGGGAGAGCGAGGAAAAGCAGCTTCATCTGAAAGCGGATTCCCTGACAAAAGACACCCTGATCAAACTCATTGTTGCCTGCTATCTCAATCCTGTCTCCAGCTTCAAGATCGAGGTTGCGAACAAAAACCTTCTCAAAGAGCTTCTCAGTGACAGAGGCAATATAGGAGCCCTGGAATTCGTCAATGTGGAGAATGACGAGATAGTGTTTGAAAGCACGCTGGCGCTCAAGAATCCCTTTTCCCTGTTCAAGACCATGCTCAGCAAGGTGAAAGGCATCATCCAGCTGCTCGAGGAAGGCCAGAACAGGCAGTTGATTGATGTGTATGAGAGGGAGATCGACAGGTGCAAATTATTGATAGACAAATCTATGATATCTGCGCTCACCTTCACAGAATCAGGCACTCTCAAGACCATAGACCTGTTCTATGTCAGCCAGGCGTCCAGGGACATCGAACGGATGGTGGACAATCTGGTGAATTCAGAGACACTCAACAAGAAGTTCCTCCAGGCAGTGATAGTATTCATCGATGAGATAAAAGCCATCGTGGAGGAGTACGACACCAGGCAGCTCGAGCCGAAACGCGCCATAGCGCTGACCGAGAAGGCGTTGGTCATCAAGGAGCTCAAGAGGCATCCCCCGACAACCTATCAGCAGATGAGAGCAGGCTCGTATATCAGAAAAGTCGCAGAGACCTTCCTTGACTGGGCAGTCACCAACGAGATCAGCAAGGAAAAACCAGAAAGACAACAGCAGAATAAGCACACTAAATAGGCTCTATACTATATGTTTATAAAGAACCTTTTTCGGAGCAGAAGCATACGACGGAGTGGTGGAGATGGATGCATCAATTATCGCTGACATAAGGAAAGCAGAAGCTGAATCAGAGGATATCCTCAAGCAGGCAGAGCTGGAAAAATCAAAGGTACTGCAGCAGGCCAAGGAGGCCATTGCCAGGCAGAAAGAGGCAAGGGAGCAGCGCAGAAAAGAGAAGGAGGATGCTGCATTTGCCGAAGCTGTGAAAGGGTTTGAGCAGAAAGAGAAGGCCATCATCGCGCAGGCAGAAAAGCAGTCCTTGCAGCTCAGGGAGAAGGCAGCCAAACAGATGGGAAAGGCAGTTGCCTATATCGACAAGGAATTCATGAAAACAGTCAAGTGAGCAGCATGTTCTATTCCACACGGATGCGGAAAGTGACGATTGTGGGCCCGCATACCCTTATGCAGAAGACTATCAGCAGGCTCCATGCCCTCAATGTCCTGCATGTGGTGGAGCATGAGAAGACTGCAGAGCTGGACATAGGGAAGCCTTTGGCATCAGCGGAGAAGATTGCAGAGCTGCTTCTGGATGTGGATATGCTCTGGAATGCACTTGAGATCGACAAGAACGGCCATGCAGTCCACCAGCGGAAAAGCAGCACGATGAATTTCAGGGATACTGAAGCAAAGATACAGCATCTTGCTGCAGAGGTCAGCAGGATTGTCACAGAAAAGCAGGCAGTCTCTGCAGGGCTCGCAAGGAAAAGGCAGGAGAAGCTGCTGCTGGATGTCCTCAGGAGGATGAAGCTCAGCCAGGAAGATGTGGTGCATGCCTATTCTTCCATCGATGTCATCTTCGGGGCAGTAGGCAAGATAACGCCTCTCCTCCAGGAGATGAAGGAGGCACAGGACGCAGAACTCTTCCATACGCCCCACGAGGACAAAGAATATGTGGCGCTGTTCTGCAAAAAGGCAGACAGGGAAAGTCTACTCTCTCTGCTCTCAAAGCACGGGTTTGTCTCTGCGGACACCTCTTTCCTGAAGCATGCAAGCCCCTCGCTCCAGAAGGAGATTGCAGCCCTGGAAGAGAAGTTGGGGGGATTGCAGGCAAGGCTCAAGAGCATGAACAAAGACTACGGATATTTCCTTGTCACTTCACGATACTATCTGTCCGAGGAGGCGAAAAAGGCAGAGCTGCCCCTGAAATTCGGCTCCACCAATAAGGCGTTTGTGGTGACAGGCTTCATCCCGCAGAAAAGATACTCTATCGCGATTCCTGTGCTCCAGGCAGAGATGGTCAACTCGCTCTACATCATCGACGAGCCTCTCAAGAAGGGGGAATCCGTACCTGTAGAGCTCGACAACCCGAAGGCAGTCGAGCCGTTCCAGTTCTTCATGGACCTCTATTCGCTGCCGAAATATAAGGAGCTCGATCCCTCCTTCCTGTTCTTCATGGCATTCCCGCTCTTTTTCGGTTTCATGCTGGGGGATATAGGCTACGGGCTGGCGACGCTGGCGCTCTTCTACCTGCTCTACAGGGCGATGAAGGGCAAGGTGGCCAGGCAGCTCCTGAAGGTGATGATGTATGCAGCACTCGCCTCCATCCTCTTCGGCTTTGTGTTCGGAGAGTTCTTCGGCTTTGAGACATATCCTGCAGCGCTCGGAGAGAGATTATGCGGCGCGCATCTCTACTGCGAGGAGATTATTGAGGGAGGGGCGCATGGCGCTGCTGAGGGAGGAGTCATCTATGAACTGCCGCGGCTCATCACCAGGGCAAAAGAAATCGACAAGATGCTCTCGATAGCGGTCCTGATAGGCATCGTCCACCTCTTTTTCGGGTACATCCTCGGGTTCATCAATGTCCTCAAGGCACATGGATTCAGGCATGCGTTCATCGAGAAAGTGGGATGGCTGTTCATGTTTCCGCTCATCATAAAGATACTCCTGGTGCTGGATCTCCTCAAGGGAGGCATTGCCTCCTTCTTTCTGTCCTTCATCCCCGGCTGGATGATCTGCGCAGGCATTGCTGCTGCAGGCGTTATCATGATAGGCTTCGCAAACGTGTATGAGTTAGTAGAGGTGCCCGGACTCTTCGGAAACATCCTCAGCTATGCAAGGCTGATGGCGATTGCCCTGGCGTCAGTGGGGCTTGCCGCTGTCGTCAACCAGATGACAGGGCAGCTTGCTGCTGCAGGCATCATCGGCATCATAGGAGGCATACTGGTGTTTGCTGCAGGGCATGCCATCAATATCGCACTGGGCGTCTTGGGCCCGTTTTTACACTCGTTAAGGCTCCATTATGTGGAGTTCTTCACCAAATTTTTCAAAGGCGGTGGGAAACGCTACATACCATTCGGAGCAGAGGAATGATGAAACAAAGAACTACGGAGGTAGCACAATGGTATTAGAAGGAATCAATGTGGGTTTGCTCGGCATCGGCGCGTCGATAGCCATCGGACTGACAGCGATAGCTGCAGGAATTGCCGAGAAGGATATCGGCTCGGCAGCGATCGGCGCCATGGCTGAGAAGGAAGAGCTGTTCGGTAAAGGACTGATCCTGACAGTCATTCCAGAGACGCTGGTCATCTTCGGGCTCGTCATAGCCATCATGATACTCGGCATGGCAGGATAAGAGGATTGTTTTTCCAACACTCTTTTCCTCCCTCTTTTCCGGCGAGGTAATGGCATTGAAGATACCAGGTGAACGTTATGGGACTTGAGAATGTAACTAAGGCAATCATCCAGGATGCGCAGCAGAAGGCATCTTCCCTTGTGAAACAATCGCAGGAAGAGGCTGAAAAGCTGCAGAAAGAGGCTGAACAGTCATTCTTGGAAGAGGACAGGAAGCAGGAGCATCTCATCAGGAGACGGATACAGGCAGAGGAAACGAGAAGAGTTGCCCAATCACAGTCAGAGGCCAAGAAGGCGCTCTTCAAGGCAAAGAGGGAGATCATTGATGAGGCATTCGCGGGCTTTTCGTCACAACTGTCCAAGCAGCCTGCAGCGAAGAGGAAAGTCATCGTGCAGAGCCTGATTGCAAAGGCAAAGAAGCAGATCGACATCAGTGTGGTGCACTGCAACAAGCAGGATTTCCAGCATGTCAACGGCTTCGAGAAGAAGGAAGCAGAGATCATGGGCGGCATCATCGCGGAAAACGCAGACGGCACAGAAAGGGTAGATTACAGCTATGAGACGCTGCTTTCCCAGATACGGGACAAGAAACTTGGGGAGCTGGCAGGCATCCTGTTCGGGAAGTGAATCGAAGCATGAAACTGAAGCCACGGCAGAGGACACTGAAGTTAGGCAGATATCCTTACACCTATGCACGGGTGTCTGTCATGCGGTCAAAGCTCCTGAAGAAGCAGGACTATGACAAGATGCTCAAAATGGGACCTTATGAACTGGTGAAGTTCCTTTCCGACTATGATTACCGCCGGGAGATCAACACTCTCTCCGTGCAGCTGAAAGGCCTTTCCCTAATAGAGCAGGCATTGAGCAAGAACCTTGCCAGGACGCTGAACAAGATGAAGAACATCAGCCAAACGAACCTCAGGCTCTTCATGGAGCATTACCTGCTGCGCTACGATGTCGAGAACATCAAGATCATCCTCAGGGCCAAATACACCAAGGTGTATGACGACGAGGCATTCCTCGGCCAGCTGCTGGTGCCAGTGGGCTACCTCACCGAGGACGACTGCAAGGCATTGATGAAGCAGCCAAGCATCGACGAACTGCTCAAGAACCTCAAGATCTTCAGCTTCGCCGCGTTTGCAAGGGCATATGAAAAATACAGGAGCTCCAACACCATCGTAGACATCGAGAACAGGCTCGACCAGCTCTACTACAACAGGATGCTGGCATTTGCCGACACCCTCCCCAAAGGGAAGAGCGACATGCTCTGGAAGTTTTTTGTGGAAGAGATCACCATCTCCAACATCATCACTCTCCTCAGGTTCGTGAAGAACGGCATGGATGCAGCAACCACCAGGCAGCATCTCTTCTTCTTCAAGGACATGCCGAAGAACAAGACGGTGAGGGGACTCATGGATTCGAAATCCCTGACTGACCTTTTAGAAAGGCTCGAGAAGTCTGAATACAGGCAGGTCCTCAGGGAGGGGATTGCCCATTACAAGAAGACAGGCTCTTTCATCGAGCTGGAGACCGTGCTCTACCAGTATCTCCTGAAGAGGACCACTGCGCTGATGCGCCAACATCCGCTTTCCGTCGAGGTCCTTGTGGGGTTCCTGTTCGCCAAGGAGATCGAGGTCAAGAACCTTTCCATGATAGCCAAGGCAAATCAGCTCGGGCTGGGGGAGGATTTTGTGGAATCGCGGCTGATTGCTCTCTGAGATATGAAGAACACAGGGAAAACACATGGACAACATCATCATCGTGGGATATGACGATTTCGTGCTGGGCTTCAGGCTCGCAGGCATCAAGCATATTGTGGAGCTGGACAGGGCAGAAGAGCCCAAAGAGCGCATCATGAACGTGATGGAAGACAAGGATAACGGGATTGTGGTGCTGCAGCAGGACGTCTTCAACAAGCTCTCGGAATGGGACAGGTTCGGGATAGAGGAGAGCATCAAGCCTCTTGCGGTGGTAGTCTCCACACAGGCGGAGCAGGACAGCCTGAGAAAGATGATCATCAGGAGCATCGGCGTGGACCTGCTCGGGCAGAAATAATATGAAGACATAGGCTATTATGTTCAACATTCAAGGTGAAATCAAGATGGCTGAAAAAAACGGGAAAGGAAGGCTTGTCAGGATTGCGGGCCCGGTAGTTGTCGCTAAAGGATTGGATGCAAGGATGTATGATCTTGTCCGTGTAGGGGACGAACAGCTCATGGGTGAGGTCATCCAGATCGACGGAGAGAAGACCATCATCCAGGTCTATGAGGATACCTCAGGCCTGAAGCCGGGAGAGCCGGTGAGCGACACTCAAAAGCCGCTGTGTGTGCAGTTAGGCCCTGGCCTGCTGACCAGCATCTATGACGGCATCCAGAGGCCGTTGCCTGTCCTCGAGCAGAAAATGGGCACGTTCATCAAGAGAGGTGTGTTTGCAGACGGGCTTGACATGAAAAAGAAGTGGGCCTTCAAGCCTTTGGCGAAGAAAGGCGATGCACTGAAGCCTGGAAGCATCGTCGGGGAAGTTGAAGAGACCCAGGGAATCATGCACAGGATACTGGTGCCTCCGAACTTCAGCGGCGGCAAGGTGGCAGATATCAGGGCAGGAACATTCACTGTCAAAGAGGCAGTATGCACACTTGACAATGGAGAGAAGGTGGCGTTGATGCAGGAATGGCCTGTCAGGATTCCGAGGCCAAGCGCCAGGAAGCTGATGCCGGAAATTCCGCTCATCACAGGACAGAGGATATTTGATGCGTTATTCCCGTTGGCAAAGGGAGGGGTGGCAGCAATCCCAGGGCCTTTCGGCGCAGGAAAGACAGTCACACAGCAGACGCTGGCAAAATACTGCGATGCAGACATCATCGTCTACATCGGATGCGGCGAGAGAGGCAATGAGATGACTGAAGTCCTCTCGGAATTCCCGCACTTGGTAGATCCAAGGACAGGAAGGCCATTGATGAACAGGACAGTGCTGATCGCAAACACCTCAAACATGCCGGTGGCTGCACGAGAGGCCTCAGTCTATACAGGCATCACCATCGCAGAATATTTCAGGGACCAGGGCTATGCTGTCTCGCTCATGGCAGACTCGACCTCCAGATGGGCAGAGGCTATGAGGGAAATCTCCTCGCGGCTGGAAGAGATGCCTGGCGAGGAAGGCTATCCAGCCTATCTCAGCACGAGACTTGCCGAGTTCTATGAGCGTGCAGGCAGAGTGCATGCGCTGGGGCATATGAAAGAGGGTTCAGTGACTGTCATCGGAGCAGTAAGCCCGCCGGGAGGCGACTTTTCGGAGCCAGTCACGCAAAACACCTTAAGGGTGGTGAAGACGTTCTGGGCGCTCGATGCCAAACTGACGCAGAGGCGCCATTACCCCTCCATCAACTGGCTGACCTCGTATTCATTGTACAATGAGATACTGAACAATTATTTCTCCCAGAAGGCGAATCCTGAATGGAGCCAGGTGGTGGGGAAGTTCATGAACCTCCTCCAGGAAGAGGACAAGCTCATGGAGATTGTCCAGCTTGTGGGTTCTGATTCACTGCCTGACAAGCAGCAGCTCACTCTTGAGACTGCAAGGATGATCCGTGAATTTTTCCTCCAGCAGAACGCTTTCCATGAAGTGGATGCATACTGCGAACTGAGGAAGACTTATCGGCTGATGAAAACTATCCTCCTGTTCCAGGAGCTTGGATTGCAGGCTCTTGCTTCGGGAAAGAGGATACAGGCTGTGTTCACTGTCAAATCTAAAGACAAAATTGCAGATGCGAAGTTCGACAAGAACTACGACAAAGTGCTGGACGAAGTGGAAAGCACGATGCGCAAGGAATTCAGCAGGATTTAGGTGATTATGATGAAGGAATATAAGACTATAACCAGGGTCGCAGGACCTCTCATCTTTGTCGAGAAGACAGAGCCTGTGGGCTACTCAGACCTTGTCAGGGTGGCATTATCCGACGGCAGCATCAAGTCAGGCCAGGTGCTTGACACTTCTGAAGACATTGTTGTGGTGCAGATCTTTGAAGGCACCAGAGGCATCTCCAAAGGTGCGAGAGTGAAGTTCCTCGGTGAGAACATCAAGCTCTCTGTCTCTCCTGATATGCTGGGGAGGATTCTTTCAGGCTCTGGAAAGCCTATCGACGGAGGCCCCGAGATCATACCTGAGAAGAAGCTGGACATCATAGGTGCTGCCATCAATCCCTATTCACGGGAGTCACCTAAAGAGTATTTCCAGACAGGGATCAGCACTATCGATGTGACCAATACGTTAGTGCGGGGGCAGAAACTGCCGATCTTCTCAGGCTCTGGCTTGCCCCATAATGAGATTGCGTTGCAGATAGCCCGTCAGGCGAAAGTACGGGGCAAGGACGAGAAATTTGTCGTCATCTTCGCTGCCATGGGCATCACGAACGAGGAGGCTCAATATTTCATGCGCGACTTCGAACGTACAGGGGCCCTTGAGAGAAGTGTGGTATTCCTGAATCTTGCTGATGATCCTGCTGCTGAACGGCTGGTCACGCCCAGGATGGCGCTGACTGCCGCTGAGTATCTTGCCTATGAGAAAGATTATCACGTGCTCGTCATATTGACAGACCTTACCAACTACTGCGAATCTCTCAGAGAGATCGGTGCAGCGCGTGAGGAAGTCCCCGGAAGAAGGGGCTACCCGGGTTACATGTATACTGACCTGGCAACCATCTACGAAAGGGCAGGAAAGATCAAGGGCAAGACTGGCAGCATCACCCAGATTCCTATCTTAACTATGGTGGGGGATGACATCACCCACCCCATTCCGGACCTTACTGGCTACATCACAGAAGGGCAGATTGTGTTGTCAAGGGAATTGCACAGGAAAGGCATCTATCCACCTATCAACATCCTGCCTTCACTGTCAAGGCTGATGAACGCAGGCATTTCTGGCGGCAGGACAAGAGAGGACCATAAGGCAGTGTCTGACCAATGCTATGCCAACTATGCGGAAGGCACTGACCTGCGAGGATTGGTGGCTATCGTCGGGGAGGAAGCACTGTCTGACAAAGACAGGAGGTTATTGAAGTTTGCAGACAAGTTTGAAGACCAGTTTGTCAGGCAGGCGAAGGATGAGAATAGGGAGTTGGAGACTTCACTCGGCATAGGATGGAGGCTTTTCAAGGACTTCACCAAGCTGGAATTGACAAGAATCTCGCCAAAATTGAAGGATGTCTATTATGACTCTGAGGGAGCTGTTGCTGCCCCTAAGAAAGAGGAGAAGGCAGAGCAGAAAGAGGCAAAGGCAGAGAAGAAAGCTGAAAAGAAGGCAGCGAAGAAAGCCCAGAAGAAAAAGCAAAAAACAAAGAAGAAAAAGTGACATGGCAGACATCAAACCGACACGTTCAGAGCTCATCAAGCTCAAGAAGCAGATTAAGCTAGCGAAAAGCGGCCATAGTCTGCTGAAGAAGAAGAGAGACGGGCTCATCCTGGAATTCTTCGAGATACTGAAGAAGGCGAAGAATGTGAGGCAGGAGATGGTGGCTTCCTATGTGGATTCTCTCCACAAGATCAACATGACAAGGACCATCACCGGCGACCTCAAGCTGAAGTCCATTGCCCTTGCTGTGTCTGAGGCGCCTGAGGTGGAGCTGACCAAGAGGAACATCATGGGCGTTGTGGTACCGGAAGTGAAAAGCACTGTCAAGCAGAAAGGATTCCTGGAACGTGGCTTTGGCGCAGGCTCCTCTTCACTCTCTATCGACGAGGCTGCAGAGGCCTATGAGCAGCTGATCGAGAAGATACTGGTTGTGGCGGAAGTGGAGACCATGATCAAGAGGCTGCTTTCTGAAATCGAAAAGACGAAGAGAAGGGTCAATGCCCTGGAATATACTGTGATCCCGAAGATGGAAGGAGTGCAGAAATTCATCACGTTCCGCCTGGAAGAGATGGAACGTGAGGCTGTCTTCAAGACGAAGAGAATCAAGAAGTGATTATTGCTTTATCTGAACCCTTATATCCTTGCCTATCAGGACATTGAGGTTCTCCTTCTTCTCTGCAGGATTACCGAACAATCTGAGGAGTGCGGCTTTCTGCTGTCTTGGTATGGTAACTTTGATGGGCCTGGTGATGCCTAATGCTGCGTCGCTGACCCTGGCCTTGAGCCTGATGCTGCCGAACCAATGGGGCTGCACTTGAATGACCTTTCCGATGAGCGTATATTCAGGCATGCTCTCACCTCTTCTCACTCCCAGAGGGCTGAACTTTATAATGCTTTCTTCAGCGAAAACAATATAAAGAGGAGATTTATTTGTTTTCCCATGGCAGCAGGTGCGGCAGAAATAGGCGGGGTGGAGATAGGCATCCTACTTCTTAAGCTCGTGATTATCCTCCTGGCTGCAAAGTTAGGCGGTTGGCTCTCAGAGAAGATCAAGCAGCCTGCTGTGCTGGGAGAGCTCATCTTCGGTGTGCTGTTGGGCGCATCGGTATTCGGAAAATTCGCTTTCTATCATCCGTTCCTAGAGCAGATGGTTGTTGCAGCAGGAACCCCTGGATGGGATGTGATATTCTTCCTCTCTGAACTTGGAGTGATACTGCTGCTTTTCCAGGTTGGCCTGGAATCCAATGTCTATGAAATGCTCAAGGCCGGATTATCTTCCACCCTCGTTGCTATTATCGGAGTGGTGCTGCCTCTTCTTTTAGGGTTCGGGTATATCATGACATTCGGCAAGAATATCGTGGTTTCAGGAGACCTGGTGCTGATTGCATTGTTTATTGGAGGGACATTGGTGGCGACCTCAGTCGGCATCACTGCCAGGGTGCTGCAGGAGCTGAAGAAACAGAACACCGAGGAAGGGAAGATTGTGCTGGGAGCTGCAGTGATCGATGATGTGTTGGGTCTGATTGTGCTCGCTGTGGTCGTCGGTGTAGTGGAAGTCGGCAAGGTGTCGCTGCTCGGTATAGGGAAAGTGACTGCACTCTCCATCGTGTTCCTTGTGGGGACCATATGGCTGGGCATCCTGCTTGTCAATCCACTTTCCAGGATCATCAGGAGGATGAAAGTCAAATACACGTTTGTCGTGGCAGCAGTCATGCTTGCTGCGACCTTGGCTTACATTGCAGACCTTATCGGCCTGGCCACTATAGTGGGCTCTTTTGCAGCAGGTCTCATACTTGAGAGGGCTGATACAAAGACCAAGATACACAGGAACATCACTCCTGTAGTCAATCTCTTTGCGCCTATCTTCTTTGTTGTTGCAGGCTCGCATATGGATGTAGGGACTCTGGCTAATGTCAGGGTGTTGGTTCCCATCCTTATTCTGACAGTCATTGCCATCGTCGGAAAGATACTTGCAGGCTACGGCGCAGCATTCCATCACAAGAAAGTCAGCAAGTATGCGATCGGCGTGGGGATGATTCCCAGGGGTGAGGTGGGACTGATTTTTGCAGGCTTGGGGCTTGCGCGTGGGGTGTTTGACCCAGGCATCTATTCTCTGCTTATCGTGGTGGTCATGATAACGACGTTCGTAACACCCCCGTGGCTGGTGCATGCCTTGAAGAATGTCAGGCAGACAGGGTAAGCTTTATAAAGGAAGTTAACATATAGTTAGGTTTATTATAAGGTGTAAAGGTGGTTTGGACATGGATGCGATGCGAACAGAGGTCACAGATGATTTAGGATTTGGTCTTGAAGCAGCCCTCCTCTTTGGGCTTCCTCCGACAATTGGAGTGCAGCAGTCCCGCAGGGAGATCTTCAGCTCTTTTTATGATCCTCTCACAGGAGAAGAGACAGGTGTGGATATCTCTCAGGACAAACCTTATTTTGTCCTTCCTGAAAATATGCGTATCAAGCAACAGCCTGGTCAGCCAGGCGGGCAGGATGTCTTCCTTCCGCAGCATGTTCTTGCTCTTGCTGAAACACAGGGCAGCGATCCTGCATTGATGTATGAGATGCAGGAGAGAGCATTGAACACCGTGCTTATGCATTATGACGGACTCACCAGACAGGAACTTGCCGGCATCATGGAGCCTTTCGGCTATGATGCAAAACATTTCGACGATGTCATTGCTTTCTTCGAGCAGTATATGCCCATCAAAGGACAAGATGGCTATTTTGCCTATTCCAAAGCAGCGATTGAAGAGGCAAAGGCAGATGCAGCCATCTATAGGGAAACACCGCACCAGCATACTGACTACAGCGTTCCTGTAAGGGGTAATGGAAAGGTTTCTGAGCCTGAATGGCCGCTCCATCTGGAAGACACTCTTGCTGCAAAAGATATCAAGGAGAGGCTCTCTATCGTCAGCCCTCCGGGAAAATCTTCAGCTTGGTCAAGGAGGACCTATGAGAAGAAGCTTCCCCACCTCGACCTTACGTATGATCCAGAGACTGGGGAGATTCTCACCGAAGCACTGCGCAATATCCCTAAGAAGCAGAAGCCTGAGTACCATGTTGCGCATCTAAAGCGATTTAAAGAGCAGGAGAGAGAAGCGCTCTTCAACGGCAATGGCTTCTTCTATCAGACTTCAGACGGGAGGGAGCCTACCGATATGCTCATTGATCCATCACTGTCCCATGACCATGATGAATTTCATGAGCTTGAGGTGCTCTATGCCCCTGAGATAGAAGCAGGGAACCAGCGTTATAGGGAGCAGGAAGCGCTGCTCTATGCGCCGCCTAACTGAGCACTTTTTTCTTTATCTCTTCTTCTTTTATGCTTATCCCTTTCTTATTGAAATAGGATGCTATGTTCTTTATGTCCCTCTCCAGGAGCTTCATGTAATCGCGGTTCCTGCTTGAGGTGGACTGGGAGAAGTCGATGAAGACCGGCTTTTCATCTCTGTTCAGGATGTTGAAGCTGCTTAAGTCACCATGCACCAGCCCTGCCTTATGGAGCTTTTTCATGTTCTCGAGGATATGATTGAGGAACTGCTCTTTGTTCTCAGGCTCCTTGTCCTTGAGAGGCGGCGAGGGAGAATCATCTCCTATATATTCCATGACCAGGACGTTGTCCACGAATGCTATCGGTTTCGGGACTGAGACTCCTGCCTCTCTCGCTATGAGGAGGTTCCTGTATTCCCTCTTGACCCATTGGAAGACTATCTGCCTCTTATGGGGCTTGACATCTGCATATCTGGGGTCGCCCCGTATGTATTCAAGCATCTTCTTGAAGTTGCAGTTCTCTAGGCGGTAGATCTTGACTACCACGCTCTCCCCATCCTTTGTCCCTGCTGAGAAGATATTTGCCTCCTTGCCCAGGCTGATAGGCGAGGCAAGCTCCTCGAAATAGCCTTGTGTGGAGAGCCTGAAGAGCAGCCCTATCGCATGCTCATCAAAGACGTTCTTGTAGATCTTGAATTTCTCTATGTCGCGCATTGGCATGGCTGAGAGGAAGTGGCTGCTGTTTAATAATGTTACAGAAAAAAGAGTAAGAAACTAATTAAAGGGATTCCAGTCAGGGTATTTACCCGGTGCGTAACACCCACAACCACCCACTTTAGTGAGTTCACAATGAAATCCGTCCCCTTTATTACAACCGCCGTCAGTGCACCCTTTTCCTCCGTCAGGTTTCAATATATACACGCAGCCAGTTCTCCTAGGTGCAGGTTGTGGCTTTGGGAACGAAGCATCCAGTTTATCTCCATTTTTAAATACCACTTCTATCGCTATAGCATCATTATTGTTTATCTCAGATGTGATTATATTCCTGCCCTTGTCCAGATAATTTATTCCTGTAACTTCCCCTAACCCTAAGCCATTTAGGCATTGTTCATCCCCTTCTTTTAAGCA
>CAZTOO010000001.1:5309-19882 GCA_964615215.1 uncultured Methanosarcinales archaeon | reverse complement strand
CATCCCGCATGTCACAGGAGAGATAAAGCGCAGATTAAGGCAATTGGCAGTCACCTCTGAGGCAGATGTGGTGTTCATTGAAGTGGGAGGCACTGTAGGAGACTTAGAGAATATGGTGTATATCGAGGCCATCAGGGAGATGGCATATGAGGAAGGGAAGGCAAATTTCTGTTTTGTCTGCCTCTCCTACATCCTCAAACCCAGAAGTTTGGGAGAGCAGAAGAGCAAGGCAGCGCAGTTAGGCATACAGAAGCTTATCCAGCTGGGGATCCAGCCTGACATCGTGGCATTGAGGGCAGAGAATCCTGTCACTGAGAAAGTGAGAGAAAAGGTCAGCATCTACACCAATGTCCATTTCGAGAATGTCTTCTCCATGCATGACAGCCCTTCCATCTATACCATCCCTGAGCGCCTGTTCGAGCAGAGAGTCGACAAGCAGGTCATCAAGATCCTTAGCCTTGAGAAGCAGGTCAGCACAGCATTGGAAAAGAAGAAGTTTGCGGAATGGAAAGCGTTTGCTGACAGGATAGGGAAATATAAGAAAGAGGTCACCATAGGTGTCACAGGAAAATATACCTCAGTCAGGGACAGCTATGCCTCCATCATCAAAGCTCTTGAACATTGCGAGGCACATCTGGGTGTGAAGGTCAACATCAGATGGATAGACACCACTGATGTGGAGAAAGGGAAGCTTCCTGTGGGAAAAGCGCTGAAAGGCATCAAAGGCATCATTGTCCCTGGAGGCTTCGGTGCCAGAGGAGCAGAAGGCAAAATCAGATGCATAGAATACGTAAGAAAGAACAACATCCCCTATCTCGGATTGTGCTACGGCTTCCAGATGGCTGTCATAGAGTTCGCAAGGAATGTGTGCAAGCTCAAGGACGCCAATACATCAGAAGTGGATAAGCGCACAGAACATCCTGTCATCGACATACTCCCCGAGCAGAAAAAGATTGAAGGTCTGGGAGGCAATATGCGCCTTGGAGGCCAGGATGTTCAGATTAAGGAAGGGACAAAAGCATACCAGCTCTACGGCAATAAGACAATGATAAGGAAACGCTTCAGGCACCGCTTTGAATGCAACCCTGCCTATCTGGAGCAATTGGAGAAAGAGGGCATGGTGTTCTCAGGCAAAAGCCCAAAATATCCTATCATGCAGATACTGGAGCTGCCGAAACATCCGTTCTTTGTAGGCACGCAGTTCCATCCTGAGCTCACGTCAAGGCCTTTGAATCCAGACGGCCTGTTCATGGGCTTTGTGAAGGCAGCTATGAGATGAGAGAGCATCACCATTTGTTGTTGATCTCATTCCATTCCCCTGAATCCACATCTCCCTCATAGTCATATTTGGGGCAGTCCATCCTGCAATTGTCATAATTCTCTCCTGAATTGATCTCGCATTTGCCGTTGCCGCAGCATTCTGACGTGACTTTCTGGTAACAGACGCCATTGACACACATGAATTCATAGCACGCACCTTCCATGCTCCTTCCCTCGCATCCCTGCTGGGGCCCTTCCAGCTTCCTGTTTATGCATACATAGCCTGTCTCTTCGTTGCAGTAGTCCAGCGTGCAGGGATTGTTGTCATCACATTCATCGCATACAGGCCCTTCAGGCTCCTCAGGAACAACCTCTTCCGGAGATTCGTAGGAGAACGTCTCATTGCCCTCTATGATGACAGTCTCTTCCACCCAGGTGACATTCGGTGTGCTTTCCTGGACAGGCTCTGTTCCTGTCTTCTCTGAGAAAAGTGCGCAGGAACACCCTAGAAAGACAACAGCCAGTATCAGTAATAGTCTCCTTTCCATGTTTTCCTCTTCTGCTGTCTCTTCCTTCCCCTGCCTCTGAACAGCCTATTTCCCAGAATTATGATAAGAATCACAGCAAGGACAAGAAGCGAATAGCCTGCAATGTCTCTCCACTGCTCTTCAAGCCAGCCCATCTTCTTTTTTTCCTGAGGCAGTTCCTCCACCAGAAGTGTCTGATTATTCTCAGTAAACACCAGATGCACGTTCTCCCTTCCATATTTCTCTATGGCCTTCTCCACGTCGCTCTCGTCAAGCACCAACGCGCAGCTCCTATTATAACACATCTGCGAATCGCATTCGAAATCGCACACACAGTCATTTCCAACATCCACCAGCCCTTTCCTCCTGCATTCTCCTGCTGCAAAGCATTCCTGATAGCCTGGCTCACACCCGCATGCCCCATTCTGGCAGAGTTCCCCATTACAATCGAAGGTCGCGTTATAGAACACTTCCTCTCCCACACAGTCTCCCCAGTCGCACATAAACCACTTTTTCACCACTTTCTGCTGGATGGCAGTGTTGTTGTTGATGCAGATATATTCTTCCAGAGGCGCCACCACAGTAAACGTCTTGCAGTCATCATTCACTACGCACTGCACGCATTGCTTGTCATGGCAGAACTCCCCATCTTCACACACATTCCCCACTGAGCCGCAATTGCTGTTGGTGTTGATGCTCACGCATTCTGCCCTGAATCCGAGAGGCACATCCATGCTGTCCACATACCAGTATACCGTCTGATCATTCACATTGCAGGCAGTGGCGCCATTGCAGGGGCAGTCCTCCTTGCAGGTCCAGCAGTCCTCCCCATGCAGTGATTCGCACATCCCGTTGCCGCAGTAATTTACGCAGGTAGCGTTACTGCAGAAATACCCTTTCTCGCAGCCAGCATCTGCCGGACAGTCCCTGCATGTCTCATTGTATTCCTTGATGCCGTTGCCGCAGAAATGCTTGCACATCTGGTCTCCCTCATCGCACAGCTCATAGGAGGGGCAGGCACAGTCGCTGGGACAGAGATAGCAGTTCTCCTCCTGCTCTCCTTCCTTTTGGTTCCCGCACACCCCGTCGCCGCAATACGCCACATTCACCCCCTGGATGACGTCTTTGAGCACTTCCCTCTCCGAGGTGTAGAAATACAGCCTGAAATTATACACACCGGCAGGCAGATCCTCAAACTTGAATATCACTGTCTCCTGCTGAGGAACTCTTTTGTCCAGCTTTGCGAAAAATTCTTCCCTTTGGTAAGCCATGACCTTAAAGCCTGTATTGACTGGAGAACAGTCCTCGTTCCTCACCGGTATGTAGGCAACATTGTTGTCATACACCAGGTCCTGGGAGTCATGCTCCAGGAAATAGACAGTGCAGTCAGTGGTGGGGACTAGGTCAGCATAGGCAAAAGAGGCTAGAACAACTGCCAGTATCACCAAGCCTGCTGACTTTGCGCTTTTCATCCTATCCCCCAACAGGAATTGGCGCGAGATACTATAAAAGCTTATTGCTTGCATCAGCTCTGTTTAGGAGCTTGATTCTGCGCTTCATTCTCTGCTTCCCAATACTCTTATTCAGTGGATATCGTATACTACGCCGACGAATCTGAAGAGTAAGCTTGTGGTGCAGGAGCTGTAAAACCGGGGATTCCCAGGCCGTTAAAGAAAAAGCACCCCAACACTCCTCTTCTTCGTCAACGTATTCACTAGCATCATCAGAATATCCAACTGACGAATCCGAAGAGTAGGCCTAGGAGTAGTCAATAACGCCAGGAAAAAGGCAACATCACCTCTATCTTTAAACCTCTGAGAAACATTTATAAAGAGCGTATTTTTTTGCAGGGTTGATGTCAAAAAGAGCAGAGAGAAGAAGGAAGAGACGGGAGGAATTGCTCAAAAGGCAGGGCATGCTCCAGGGCCCAACATCTCCTGAACAGCATTCAGCCGATGGCAGGCAGGAAGAGCCTCTTGCCCATAAGGAGCACACCTCCCCCAGGACGCAAAGGCAGAAAGGCCAGAACTGGTTCATGTGGCTCTATGAGCACCATTACAAGAAGCTTCTCATCATACCCATCATCCTCCTCATCCTTTCTTTGGCACAGATCGGCTATCAGATACATACTACCGGCGATTTCATCAACAAAGGCATAGGACTGAGAGGTGGTGTCTCTATCACCATCCCTGTGGCAGGCCTGGACACAGTCCCCACCGAATCAGAGATCCTTGCAGCATTGCGCACTGCACTTCCGGACAATGATGTTGCAGTCAGGAGCGTTGATCAGACAGGCATGCTGGTGGCATTCATAATCGAGGCAGACATCGACAGCTCTGACAATGCCAAACTGGACACCATCATCGCTTCCATGGACACGCTTCTCGGAAAACAGCTCAAGGAGAGCGATTATTCAACAGAGCTCATCGGAGCAAGACTTGGCGCCTCCTTCTTCAAACAGGCAGGCATTGCCATGCTCATAGCCTTTGCACTCATGGCACTGGTAGTCATCATCTATTTCAGGAAACTCATACCTTCCGCAGCAGTCATCCTGGCAGGCTTCTCAGACATCGTCATGGCAATAGCTGTATTCAACCTTCTGGGCATGAAGCTCTCTCCGGGGGGCATTGCAGGCTTCCTCATGCTGATCGGTTATTCAGTGGACACAGATATCCTGCTTTCCACAAGGGTCTTGAGGAGCAAGGAAGGCACCGTCATGGATCATGTGTATTCAGCCATCAAGACAGGCCTCACCATGCAGTTCGCTGCACTGGCAGCATTGACTGTCGCAGTGTTCGTCAGCCCATCAGAAGTGATTGACCAGATCATGATCATCCTCATCATAGGCCTGGTGGCAGACATCATCAACACCTGGATACAGAATGTCGGCATCCTGAGGCTCTATATGGAGAAGAGGAAGCAGAGATGAACAGGAAAGTTGTTGCGTTGTTCAAGAAGGCGAGGATCATCATACTGCTCATAGCGCTGCTTCTGACAGTCATCGCAGTCAATCCGACCTTCTCCAGCGATGGCGTAGCCATCAGGGGTGTCGCAAAGGACAGCGCAGCTGAAGTGGGAGGCATTGCAAAGCCAAAGCCCACAGACCCTCCGAGGTCAAGGGAAGTGATCCATGCTATCAATGACGCTGAAATAAAGACTCTTCAGGACTATCATACAGCGACTGAAGGATTGCTGCCCAATGAGACTGTGTTCGTCGAGACCAACAGGCAGGTCTACAGGCTGATTACGCAGCCTCTCTATGAGACCGTCCATACGGGCGAGTATCACAATGTCACTAGGACAGAACTTATCCATGTGAATGAGACAGACGCCAACGGCACAGTATATCTCGTGAATCAGACAGTCAACAAGACAGCGGAAGAGGAAATCATCATCAGGAACATCATAGGCACAGAAGACCTTGGCCTGAGTGTCTATGAGAAGCCAATGACGAACATCAGGAAAGGCATTGACCTCCAGGGAGGCACCAGGGTCTGGCTCAGGCCTGAGACAGTGCTGGAGCAAGAGGATATGGCAATCCTGATAGCGAATATGGAGCAGAGGCTCAATGTGTATGGCCTCTCAGACCTCACCATCAGGGAAGCATCTGATCTGGGAGGAGAGCAATACATCCTGGTGGAGATTGCAGGCACTTCTGAACAGCAGGTCAAGGAGCTGCTGGCAAGGCAGGGTAAGTTCGAGGCAAAGATAGGCAATGACACAGTCTTCTACGGCGGAAAAGACATCACCCATGTGTGCAGGACAGCAGAGTGCTCAGGCCTTGACCCGAACTACGGATGCCAGCAGTCAGCAGACAGCACCTGGCTCTGCAGATTCAGGTTCTCCATCTCCCTGACTCCAGAAGCAGCGGCAAGGCAGGCAGCAGAGACGCAGTACCTGGAATGCCTGAAAGGCGACACCACAGAGAACTCCTATCTGGAGAGGGACCTGGACCTCTATCTCGACGACCAGAATGTGGAGACCCTGAAGATTTCCTGCGACCTGAAAGGCCAGGCCACCACAGAGATATCCATCTCAGGAAGCGGACAGGGACTGACCGGCCAGGAGGCGCAATACAACACGCTCCAGGAGATGAAGACGCTCCAGACCATCCTGATCACAGGCTCTCTGCCAGTCAAGCTGGAGATTGTCAAGACAGATTCCCTGTCTCCTGTGCTGGGAAAAGAGTTTGTCAGGAATGCCATCATTGTAGGCATCCTTGCAGTGCTTGCAGTCGGCATTGTGGTGTTCATCCGCTATAGGAAATTTGCCATCTCTATCCCTATGATGGCCATGTGCCTTGCTGAAGGCATACTCCTGCTCGGCATTGCAGCATTGATAGGATGGAATCTGGATCTTGCTGCCATCGCAGGCATCATTGTGGCGATAGGCACAGGGGTTGATGACCAAATCGTCATTGCAGACGAGACGCTCAGAGGTCATTCGCAGGCTGCCAACTGGAAAGAGAAGCTGAAGAGAGCATTCTTCATCATCATGGGCTCCTATTTCACTACCGTCGCTGCCATGATACCCTTGATATTTGCAGGCGCAGGCCTCCTGAAAGGGTTTGCCATCATCACCATCATCGGCGTGAGCATAGGCGTCTTCATCACACGCCCTGCATTCGGCGCCATCATCGAAGTGCTGCTTAAGGAGTGAGCATTACTTATCTAAACGTGGCACAGCAACCTCATTCCGGAACTAAAGTGTCTTCATTGGTCCTTATAGTGTTCTGTACGCTCTTCACTTCCATGGGCCAGCTGTTTCTCAAGAAAGGTCTGAACACCCTCTCTCTCACCATGATGGGTGTGCTTTCGAACAGAAGCCTTCTCCTGGGGATGTTCCTCTATGTGCTGGGAGCGTTTCTCCTGGTGATTGCCCTGAGAGGCGGGGAATTATCCGTGCTCTACCCCATCTTCGCCACAGGCTACATCTGGGTCAGCCTGCTTTCCTTCACTGTGCTTGGAGAGCATATGAATCTGCTGAAATGGACAGGTGTGCTGGTCATACTGCTCGGTGTCACGTTCATAGGCTACGGAAGCCAGCACGGCGGCATGAGGAAGATGAAAGACAGGATACTAAAGAAGTTGAGGCGTCCTCATGGCAACTGAGCTCTGGGCAATCGGCGTGATGGTGCTCACCACTATAATCGGTGCGTTCGGCTCCCTTTATCTCAAGAAAGCTTCGTCCTCTCTCACAAAAAAGCTATGGCAGAATCTCATGAACAGATACCTCTATTACGGCTTTGGCCTGTATGGCTTCTCTCTCGTGCTCTACATGCTTGCGCTCTCGCACGGCGAGCTCTCCGTCATCTACCCTCTGGCATCCCTCCAGTATGTCTTCACTGTCCTGATCTCCATGAGATTCCTCGGCGAGAAGATGAACAGGTACAAATGGGCAGGCATCTGCCTGATCATTCTTGGAGTTACCTTCCTTGGCATAGGGAAGGCATAGCTTTTTCCGGTCATGTTCTTCTTTATTTCCTGGCTGTAGAGTCTTACGTCCCCAACACTCCTCTTCTTCGTCAACGTCGTATTTTCGAGGTCCATACTCACATTAAACTGACGGTTTCTAAGAGTAGGCATGGGGTTAAGGGATGTTAAAGCTCTGTTCCTAGGCCGTTAAAGCCAAGGACTTCCCAAGCCGTAAAAGAAAGAGCACCCTACACTGCTCTTCGGAAGAAAGAGAAGCACATCAAAGAACACAGAACCCTCGACATGCGAATGAAAATCCAAAAGTTTAATAACTCTCCTCCTCTTTAATCAGCCAAGGTGGTAGTGTGTTAAGCCTGAAATTCATACGCGAGCATCATGAGGCTCTGAAGAAGGACATGAAGAAGAGGCACCTGGATCCTCATCCAATAGACGAACTTCTCAGGGCAGATGAGGGCTGGCGTGCACAGAAAGGCGAGATAGACGCCATCAGGGCCTCGCGCAACAGGCTTTCTGAAGAAGTCAATGCTCTCAAGAAACAGGGGAAAGATGCTTCTGCAGCATTAGAGAAAGTGAAGAGCATACCTAAACAGATTGCAGAGCTGGAAGGGAAGATGAAGGAAGAGGAAACCCTCATACAGCAGCTGCTTTCGAAGATCCCCAATATCATGCACGAGTCAGTGCCTGAAGGCAAGGATGCCTCAGAGAATCCAGTCATCAGGACAGAAGGGAAGCCGAAGAAATTCTCCTTCCCTGTGAAGAATCATGTCGAACTTATCGAAGCATTGGGCATGGCGGATTTTGACGCCTCAGCAAAGATCTCAGGCTCAGGCTTCTATTTCCTTGAAGGTCCTTTGGCGCTGCTGAACCAAGCACTCATCCAGTATGCCGTCTCCTTCATGCACAAGAAAGGCTATACCTATGTGGAAACTCCTCTGATGGTCCAAAAAGGAATACTATCAGCAGCCCTGGACGCTGCTGCCTTCGCTGACAGCATCTATGAAGTGAAAGACAGCGACCTCTGCATGATCGGCACCTCTGAGCACTCTTTGCTCGGAAAGTACGTGAATGTGATGTTTCAGGAGCATGAGCTGCCGAAAAAGCTTTTTTCCTACAGCATGTGTTTCAGGAAAGAGATAGGCAGCCACGGCATCAATGAGAAAGGCCTCTGGAGAACCCATCAGTTCAACAAAGTCGAGCAGTTCGTGTTCTGCCTGCCTGAGGATTCCTACAGGTACTATGATGAGATGCTCCATAACACAGAGCAGATCATGAAAGGCCTGAAACTTCCTTACCGGGTGATAGAGCTCTGCTCAGGGGATATGGCGACGTGGAAGGCGAAGAGTGCTGACATCGAGGTATGGAGGCCGACCACTAAAAGCTATGGGGAGGTAGCCTCATTGAGCAACTGCACAGAGTATCAGGCCACTGACCTCAACATCAGGGTGATAAGGAAAGACAGCACAAGACAGATGGTGCATACGCTGAACAACACTGCATTGGCTACCTCACGCATCATGGTTGCTATCCTCGAGAACTGTCAGGAGAAGGACGGCTCCATCACAGTGCCTGTAGTGCTGCAGCCCTATATGCACGGTATCAAGAAGATTTCAAAAAAAGAGGTTTCGCATGGAGCAGGCTCTTGATCCGCATGAGAAACAGAAGCTCTCTGAGTTCCAGAAGCTAGGCTGGCCGTCTTATCTCATCTTCGGCATTGTGCTGATAGTGCTTTCCTTCTTTGTCCCTTTTCATCAGTATGTGAGATATTTCTTCGGCGGTATAGGGGGGGTGTTCCTCCTCATAGCGCTCTTCAAGATCCTTGCGAAGAGGAAGGCAGCTCTGAAGAAAGAGAAGGAGGAAGTGGAGGATCTCAAAAAAGAGGCGCAGCAGTCTGAAGACCCTTCAAAGTATCAGGCTCCTGAAGTGAAAGTCCTGAGGAAGCCAGGAGATGACGCAGTCCATCAACAGATCATCCAGCAGTCCCACCAGAGGCAGTATGCTCCCAGACAGGAGCAGTATTCGCAACCACAACAGCAGCCTGTCCATCATACCCAGCACCAGCAGCATCCACAGCACCATCATCCTGCCTCTTCACATCACCGACGTGCACCTCCCAGGAATGTCATCATGAGCCGCCATCCTGGGCAAAGAGTCATAGGAAGATGCATGCACTGCCATGCAGCATTGCATCAGGGAAACAAATTCTGCCCGAACTGCGGATGGAAAATCGGATAATGTTTTGTGATACTCCTCTTTCGGCTTCTCCTTTTTCTTCGGAATCTTTAGGGTAAGCTTTTGTTTCTAAAACCATTAAAGTTCTGTCCCCAGGTCGTAAAAGCTCTGCTACAGAAGCTTACTCTTCAGAACGTCCGTTTGAACAGTAAAGGGCACAGATGCCGGATAAGAAGGACAACACCGTTACTCATTCCTTTTTGCAATCATCGTCGAGAATTCATTCCATAAAAAACAAAGCCCCTTTGGAGAAAGGAGCCTGTTTTTTTGACAGATTCACTTTCTTTTTCTTCTCTTGGTCTTCTTCCGTGTCACTCTCTTCTTTTTCTTGGCTTTCTTCTTGACACGTTTCCTCTTCTTCGCCATGGTCTCACCTCATCTTTTTTATAAAAAATATACAGAGCCTCATCGTATATAAATGTTTTGAAAATATTTTTCTCCCGTCGGTGGATGAAAAACCATTTTCTGATGTCTCTTGTTCGCTGTCTGAAGCGGAAAAACAGGAAAGATTTAAAAGCCGCTGCACTTTTTCTTCCGACATGCCGCTGTTCCAGGATATGCTGAAGTCAGGCGAGACTTTGTTCAAGGACACGTTAGCGTTAGACTTCGATTATATCCCGAAACTTCTTCAATACCGCGAGAAGGAGCAGAGGCATGTGGCTGCCTGCATCAACCCTCTCCTGATGAACCGGAACGGCAGGAACCTCTTCGTCTACGGCCCTCCCGGCGTGGGAAAGACAGCGGCGCTGAAATGGGTGCTCAGGGATTTGGAAGAGCACAGTGACCAGTATGACGTTGAAGTTGCTTCTTTGTATGTCAACTGCTGGCAGAAGAACACCACCTTCAAGATCGTGGTAGAGATATGCGAACTGTTGGATTACAAGTTCACCCAGAACAAGAAGACTGAAGAGCTGTTGAACATCATCAAGGAACGCCTCAACTCGAAGACAGCGGTCTTTGTATTCGACGAGATCGACAAGGTGGAGGACCATCATTTCCTCTACACCTTCCTGGAGGAGATATTCAAGAAATCCATCATCCTCATCACGAACTACAGGGGCTGGTTCAGCCAGATGGACGAGAGGATACGTTCACGGCTCACACCGGAGATGCTGGAGTTCAGGGAGTACAATCTCGAAGAGACCAGGGGCATACTCAAACAAAGGCGCGGCTTTGCCTTCATGCCGAACGTATGGGATGAGGCAGAGTTTGAGAAGATAGTGAAGAAATGCTATGAAGTGAGGGACATCCGGACAGGCCTGTTCATGATGAAAGAGGCTGGGGAGCTTGCAGAGGAAGATTCCTCACGGAAGATACTTGCGAAGCATGCCGATGCTGCCATATTGAAATGCGAAAAGTTCACCGTCAAGAGCCCGGAACTGCTTGAAGACGAGACCCAGCAGATACTCAGGCTGATAGAGCTGAACACCGGAAAGAAGATAGGCGACCTCTTCAGGCTCTACCAGTCCCAGAACCCGAAAGCTGTCTACAAGACCTTTCAGAGGAAGATAGCGAAACTTGCGCAGGGGAAATTCATCGATGTGGAAAAGATTTCTGGCGGCACAGAAGGCACCACCACGATGGTGCATGCCAAAAGGAAAGAGAAGACCCTTGGTGAGTTCTAATTCACTCTTTTCTTCCTGATGAGCATATTCCTGCTCCCGAAGGCGATGTAGGTCTTATGTCTTCTGTCGAACAGGCTCGCATTTCCTGTGGCTTTCATAGAGGCCTTGTCGAACTCCCTGAACACTTCCTCCACACTATCCTTCCTGCTGCCGTTGAAAGCGTTCATCATCAGCCCCCCAAACCCCATCTCGTGGAGATAGTCATAGAGGTCGCTCCTCATCTCATAGATTGCTTTTATGACAGTCTCCCTATCCGATGAAGCCAATCTCCCATCTTGTTCTGTCAGGACATGGTAGATGGCAGTCTGCACATTCTCCCTGCAGTCTTTCCAGTACCTGTTCGGCGCCTTGATGCCCAGATTCCAGGGATGGATATGCTCTTTCTGCGTGAGATCAAAGAGGCCAGCATCTCCTGTCCTCCTTTTATACATGACGTCAAATTCCTCAAACACAGCCAGAGGGGAATCTATCCTTCCTCTCTCAAACCCATTCATCATCAGACCATGAAGACCTATCTCATGGAGGTAATCCCTCACGTCTGTGGGCATGTCCTGGATGGCTGTTATGACTTCTGATCTTTCTGATGATGCCAGTGCCGGAATATGCCGTGTCAACGCATGGTAGACCAGCACCCTCACGTTCTCCCTGTCCTTGAACGTCCCGTCTACAAAGGCTCTCTGCCTGCCTGCCAGGATATCATCATACTGCTCTCTGAGACACTGTTCCTCCATCCTGAACAATCTTTCCTTTCGTTCCTTGCTTTGGAAGATCTCCAGCACAAGCTCCCCTCTTTTCCCGAAGTTGTCAGCCAGATAGTCCTGGGAGCTCTCTATGAATCTTTCTAATCTGGTCACAGCGGAGAAATATCTTTGGGGTGTGAGATCAGCCACCTCCAGGACCTTTGAATAGGGGATGCCTGCTTCCCTCATCAGGATGATATCTATCCTCTCTTCAAGTACCTTTTTTCTCTGCATGCAGAACGTCCATTGACACTCGCTTTATAAGTTTTTGGCAGAATCTAAAGGAACTCCACATCGACTTCCAAGCCGTCCCAGGTCGGATATTCAAGCACCTTGGCAGGCACATACCCCTCTCTCTTCAGATAGGGGGAGATGTGTCTGATAGCAGACACAGATGTCATCAGCCGCAGTTTCTTTGCATCCACAGCGATGTAGGCATTGGGGATATTGAATTTCCTCTGTATCTCTTTCTTCAGCTTGTAGAGCTTCTTCACGATGGGCTTATGGTTGGCAGTAGTCAGCATCAGCCCATAGCTAAAGGAAGGCACCAGCTCCTTGAGATAGACAACCCCCCTATACAGCAGGCCATCCTGAGTCACTTCATCAAAATCCTGCTTGACAGATGCTGCCCTCCTTTTTATCCTGTTGGTCAGCTGCACAGCATCTTTCAGCTTGACAGTGCAGAAATGCACCTGCAGCTTCGTCCTCTGCAGTCTCTTAAGAAGCTTCATCGCAAGCTCCTGGCTGCCTTTCACAGCAGAGCTTTCAAGGCTTCGTGTCTCAAGACCTTTCTTCATCATTTCATCAGCATTTGAGGGAGACATCTCCAGCTCATTCAGGTTCAAGAACTTGACTTTGTCTTTGATATAATCTATAAGTTGCACTGTCTCCTTCTCCCTGTCAGGCAGCACAGGTATTTCCACACCAACATCCCATCTGAAGGGCAGAGCCATCTCGATCTTTTTCCACTCTTCTGGATAGTCAAGATCAGGATGGAACCGTATCTCATCAAGCCCTGCTTCATACAGCCTTTCCAGTTTTGCCGGAGTGACAAGTTTCAGAGGTGTATAGAGATGGATATGGAAATCCTTGCTGAATTTGTTCTTGAAGATGGTGATATACTTGATGACGCGATCAAGCTTCACAAGAGGGTCACCCCCAGTGATGCCAGCGCCTTTTGCACCGCAGAGTCTCGCTTCCTCAACCACATCCTGCCATTTCTCTATCTTCCATTCGTTCGCGAACACCACATCCTTATTCATCCTGGTTTCAGCGATAGGGCAGAAATAGCAGCGCTTTGCGCATAGCCCTGTCAGAAACAGCACCAGCTTCTCTCCGGTCACACACCTTTGACAGCCTTTAGGCAGATCCTTGATAGTATAGGAATAGTGCTTTGTCTTCTTTATTTTCGCCATCAGACGGGGTGTAAAAGGGTTATTTATAAATATTCCTTAATAAACGGGGTAAACAAGGGTTGGTTTTGCTCTCTTTTTTGTTCCAGCTGTTCTTCTCTCTTAAGAGTAGTGTGGGGAAGCTTTTGCTTTCAGAGCCCTGTTGCCATGCTTAACGGCCTTAGAAACAGAAGCTTACTCTTATGGGGAAGCGTCGTCAAGACCATGGGCAAATATATAAAAAAGATTACAGAAACAGCCTCTGGTAATTCATATACAGAACATTCTCCATCTCAACAGCATCCATCTTTTTCACTTCAGCAATCTTCTTCACAGAGACTGCGATATTGGCAGGCTCATTCCTTACGCCTTTCTCAGGCCCGAGGAAAGGAGCATCAGTCTCAGTCAATAATTGTGACACATCAACCTTCTTGACAATGCTCTGGAAATGGGAAGAGAACACAACATTCGTAGGGATGGAAAAGCTCCAGCTGTTCTTCGCCACTCTCTCCACCAGCTTCATGTTCCCTCCAAAGCAATGCATGACTACTTTCTTGATACCAGATTCTTCAATCATCCTGATAGTGTCTTCTTCAGCATCTCTTGAATGCACAAGAATCGGCTTTTCAAGCCTCTTTGCCAGTTCCAGCATCTTCCTAAACACAACCTGCTGCTTCTCGTTCTGGTCCTTCACCCACTTATAATCAAGACCTATCTCTCCGATGGCAATCGTCTGCTTCTCATGTTTTTCGATAAAGGCAATCTCCTTATCAATCCCACTCTCACTCATCTTCAGAACGTCAGTAGGATACAGACCGAGAGCAGCTTTCACGATATCATACTTCTTAGCCAATGCAAGGACTTTCCTGTTCCCCTCAGGATTTAACCCGTTAGAAATGACAGCAACAATACCTGCTTTCTTAGCGCGTTCAATGACAGCATCTACGTCAGCATCAAACTCTGCAGCATCCAGATGCGCATGTACATCAACGAGCATGGCCAAAGAAGAAATCTCAATCTCTTAATAATCTTTGCAAAAAAGAAAAGGTGGAACAGCTTTCCGCGTTTCCCATACGCGAGTACAGTACTCTGCGGAACGTAGGGCTGCTTGACTTCGGTGTTCGGAATGGGAACCGGTAGGACCAGCCCGCTTTGGCCGTTCACAATCCTCCGTGCCGAAGAACTCCTTTATAAATCTTACTGTTCACGAGCATAATATGTCTCCTTAGGCTCTCTTTTTCCTTCTTCTTAAGAGTAGTGTGGGGCTTCCAAGGCAGTTAAATCCCTGTTTTCCCAGGTCGTAAAGACTTTAGCTACAGAAGCTTACTCTTCAAAAGAAAGAACATCCTATAAAACTTGTCACTCC
>CAZTOO010000001.1:0-5299 GCA_964615215.1 uncultured Methanosarcinales archaeon | reverse complement strand
CTTTTCCTTTGCCAAAACTTAATAAAGGAAGAGTTTCTCTTAGCCCCTATGGGATTCATCGACTACATAAAACTCATCCGCATAAGGCAGTGGTACAAGAATCTTGTCATCTTCCTGCCCATCTTCTTCCTGGAGAACATCTTCAATACCGATTGGCTTATTCCCACGCTTTTGGGCTTCCTCTCCTTATGCTTTGTCTCTTCAGGCAATTATGTCCTGAACGACATCATAGACCTCAAGAAAGACAGGCTCCATCCTGAGAAGAGGAACCGTCCCTTAGCTTCCGGAAAAGTGCATCTTGGTTCAGCAATCTTCCTTGCGGCTTTCCTCCTTGTGCTCTCGTTTCTTGTTGCAGGCTACCTCAGCAGGCTTTTCCTTATCGTAGTACTGGGCATGTTCCTTCTCACACAGCTCTACAGTCTGTTCCTGAAAAACATCCTCTTTGCGGATCTGCTGACCATAAGTGCCTTATTCGTCATCAGGGCCATCTCGGGAGCCTTTATCATCGATGTCACCATCTCTCCCTGGCTGATACTTTGTCCGTTCTTCCTTGCACTGTTTCTTGCAGTGGGCAAGCGCCATGCAGACCTCCTCCTCCTGAAAGGCAAGGCCTCTCAGACAAGAAAAGTCCTGAAGGACTACACGCTGACAGTCACCAACCATATGCTGGTGATCTCCACCACCTCCTTGATTATCTCCTATGCGCTCTATTCGTTTCTCAGCGACCATAAGGGCCTGATATACACCCTGCCCTTTGCCCTTTTCGTTGTGCTCAGGTATTTCTACCTCATCGATACAGGCTCTGAGATAGCACGCCATCCGGAAAAAGCTGTAAAGGACCTGCCTATGGTGATAGGCTCTTTCATCTTGGTGCTGCTGGTCTTCCTGATCATCTATTTCTGACTCAGAAGAAGAATTTCACGACCTTCAGTATGCCCTGCTTCCAGGGCACCCTGTGTGTTACGCCTTGTTTCCCTTCATACTCTTTCCAATGTTTAAGATACCATTGATAGTTCCGTATCAGCGCCTGCTTGTTGGAATACTTCGGCACAAAACCCAGCTTCTTCTCAATCTTCTCTACAGACACAAAAGAATCCTCAGGAGCAGTCTCATACACCCACTTATAGAGTGGTGAGAGATGCAGCGCTTCCAGGAAGCGCAGAGTCCATATCAATGGCTTTGCAGGAGTTCCGATGATCTTCTTTCCAAAACCAGCATACTCCAGCACTGCCCCGAAGTCCTCTTTCATGGTGGTGAATTCCTTCGCTCCCACATTGAACGTGTCATTGACCTTTTTCTTATCGAGCGTTGCACACAGATGGATTGCTTCACACAAATCCTCAACATCAAGGAGCTGATACCTGTTCTTCCCACAGCCGACAATCGGGATGTTCTTGCCGCTCTTTATCCAGTCGTAATAGATGGCAAACACCCCCAGTCTCTCAGGCCCGACAAATGACTTTGGCCTGATGATAGGCACGCACATGCCTCTCTTCCTGTACTCCAGGCATGCCTCTTCAGCCTTGATCTTTGCCTCACCATACGGTCCCACACCCTCTAGTCTGTCATTCTCATAGAGCGGGTGATGGTCTGGTATGCCATACACTGCTGTAGAGGAGATATGCACCACTCTCTTCACCTTATTCTTTTCAGCGGCGCGCAACACATTGCGTGTGCCGTCGATGTCAGTGGAATAGATGACTTCTTTCTTATAGAGGGGCAGCGCGGCAGCAGTATGCACCACGATATCAACACCATCGAACGCGTTCTCTAACGAAGCATATTCCCTGATGTCTCCTTTGATGTACACGAACCTGTCCTTGTCAGGATAGTCGAAAGGCAGGATGTCCAGCACTATCACCTTATGGCCTTTCCTGAGAAGATAGCGTGCAAGATTCACTCCGAGAAAACCAGAACCTCCTGTGATGAGGTAGCTCTTCTTCTTTGCCCTGCCTTTCGGAGAGTTCTTGGCCGTGCCTCTTTTCACCTTCTTCTTAGCCATCCCCTCAAAAAAAGCCAATACATTTATAAAAATATCGCTCTTCATAGTAGGCATGGTCCTGAAACGGCTCACAGAAAAAGGCTTTGGTATTCTCTTCAAGGACATCACAGCCTTCGGCAGCATGGGAGCCTATGGACTTATCCTGCTGTTTGTGCTTGCGCTCCAGGAATACTGGCTGTTCCTTAAGCTGCTGCTCGGCTTCTTCATCACCCTTATAGCAGTCATCATCATCCGCATGCTCTACTTCAAGCAGAGACCGAAAAAGCAGGAATATCAGAACATCATAGAGAAGCTGGATGCCTCCTCCTTCCCGAGCCTCCATACAGCAAGAATGTTCTTCTTCCTCCCGCTCTTCTCCTACTATTTCAGCAATCTCCACATGACACTCTTCTTCATCATCTTCGCAGTGCTGGTCTCTTACTCAAGAATGTATCTCAAGAAACACGACTGGCTCGACATCATAGGCGGCATTGGCCTGGGATTAGTGACGTTCCTTCTGGTCAATCTCCTTTAGGACAGCATCAGCAGCTTTCACACCAGATTCTAAAGCCACATTCATGTTCCTGATCTTAGGATAAGTAAGTTGGATGCCGGTAAAATACAGTCCAGGAACAGGTGTCTTGTAGTCTGGCATATATTTGTGGTAATCGATGTCATAGATGGGCTCTGCATATCTCGTCCTCATCACCTTCACCCACTTGAATTTCGCATGAGGATAATATTTCTTTATCACAGCAAGATACTCTTTCTTTATCTCTGCATCGCTCAGTCCCAGATCTTCTTCGCTGCCCCCATATCGTAAGCACCAGTTCACCTTATAGCCATACACGTCGCATAACACAGAATGCTGCATCACCACATGCACCCGCTCATCGAAGAGGTTCGTCCAATAGGTGCCTTTCTCCAGCCAGTCCTCTGTGGCAAAACATAATCCCACACCCGGACACCATTTCACTTTCGCAATCTGCTTCCTGAAAGCAGGAGGCAGCCCTGAAGAAAGCCTGATGAGCACCTCGAAGGGTATGCTGCTGATAAGCGCATCATACTTTACCTTTCTCCCAGACTCCACGACATATTTTTTCTTCAGGTCAATAGCGCTTATCTTTGCCCTCTTTTTCACTTTCCCGCCGTTCAGGAGGAGAGATTCTTCAAGGCCGTCGATCATGCCCTGATAGCTCTCTTTCGGGAAGGAGAAGAGATCATAGACCTCCTTCTCATGCAGCCTATACGCAAATTGCTTTGCAGATATCCTGCTCAGCGGAACATTGAACTTGTTCCTGGAATAAAGATGATAAAATATCTTTCTCGTGACAGCTTTTCCTGCATGCCTGTTCAGCCAGCTCTCTGCATCCATCCCTGTCTGTATCCTTTCAGGGTTCATCAGAAAAAGCGTATACAGCCCGAAGAGCCCGAAACGGAATTTCTCATAGACATTCAGATACTCCCAGCCAAGCAGCCTGAAGGGATTGTTGATGTGGCAGAGCTTCCCTTCCACGCCGATGGCGACCTTTATGCGCTGCCACTCCAGCTCCTTCACTTTCCCGAACCTTTTCAGATAGTCCTGGGTGCAGCTATTGCTCCTGATGATATGGTGATAGTACATCGGGATTCTCTTCCCGTCCTGCTCAAACGTTGCCGCAAGTCCGCCGATAAATGGCGCACTCTCCAGCACAGTGACATCATGTTTCTTGGCAAGGATCTCAGCAGCAGCAAGCCCCGACAGCCCTCCTCCGAGAACAACAATCCTCTTCCTTTTCATCATGCGCTCTTCCTCATCTCTTTTCTGTATGGGTAATACGGGGACTTCAGCATCTTCTTTATGCCCTGTTCAAAAGGAGTGTATCTGACCCTAAACTCCTTCTCCCATGGAGTGACTGGAAAATCGTCTCCTGCAGTCAATGCCCGCAGTTGGTCAGGCACAAACGGCTTCTTTCGTGTCAGGAAACTGTAGCTCTTGAGCATGACTATGAACAGAGGTATGGGTATGTTCACAAAGAGCCTTCTCTTCTTTTTCAATCGTGCAATAGTCTTCATGAGGTCGATGAAATCGATCCTCTCCTTCCCGATGATGCCATAGGTCTTGTTGGATGGCTTCCTTTCGATGATTTTGATGATGATGCTGCACATATCCTCGACGAACAGCGGCTGCCTCATGTATCTCCCGCTTCCGGGCACAGGGAACACAGGGCTTGCTTCAAGGAGGCTGGTGAGATATCCCAGGTGCTTGATGTCAAAACACCCATACATAAGAGGCGGGCGGAGTATCGTATAAGGGACTTTAGATTTCTTTACAAGGGCTTCTCCTGCTCTCTTGGTCTCAGTATAATGGTCTTTGGCTACAGAGATTACTACAGAAGAGCTGAGATGGATGAGATGCTTTACCTTATGCTGTTTGCAGGCTTTCAGCACGTTCGAGACAGAACGGATGTTGTTCTTCACATATGGCCCTTTCTCTGGCGCAGAAATCTGCGCCTGGAGCTGCACGACAACATCTACATCAGACAGCTCCTTTTCCCATGCGCCCTCATCGCAGACATCAGCAACAACTGTCCTCACTTCAGGGAAAAGCCTGGCAGCCAGCCCCATATTGTTCCTATTGTGGTCGATGGCAATGACATCATATCTCTTCCTGTCGATCCTGGCGAGCAGGTTCATGCCTACCAGTCCTCCTGCTCCTGTAATCACTATCTTCTTTCTCTTTGTCTTTTTGTTCATTGTTTCAGCCTGAACAACTGTCCTACAGTCTGGCCCTGCACCTGCACTTCATACACCGGCTCCCACAGCTCCATGAATGCCTGGCTCAGCGGTTGGGGCGGTATGATGAGGAGGTCCATGGTGTTTGCGTATTCGATAGGGACAGCGATGTCATACCTGTCGTGCACCTCCTGGAACTGCACATGGTGCTCTGTCAGGTAACCCTTAAGGTCTGTCCTGACTCTCATGGGATATTGCACCAGATTCTGGTCGATATAGAAATACTTCACGTTATACTTCTGGAGTATATCTCTAGCGAGAGTGGTGTCGTTGGCATACATGGCAGCGCTGGCCTCAGCAATCCTCCGGTCGATATCCACATAATAGCTTGCATGCGTACGTCTCGTGAGCATGACTTTCCTGCCTGACAGCACTGCCAGCATGAATCCGCTCTCGTCGTTGCTCAGTATGGCTTCATCCTTCCCTACATTTGCGGTGATGTAGTCCCCTAAACCATAGAGTGAATTGAGATAAGGGTCATCCTGTGTTCCGTAGGATTCCCACTTGCTGTTTGAGGTCAACCTGAACTGGATATAGAAAGTG